>JANPDQ010000485.1:0-12937 GCA_031431575.1 Polaromonas sp. | reverse complement strand
TGCTGCTGGTAAAGCGCAGCGCCACGTTGCACATCACCCGGCGGCGGGTTGACCCATTGCCTGGCCGTGTTGGGCGCTGGCTGGTCGGTAGCCAACAGCACACCAACTCCGCCAACGGCAATGGCGCTGACTATGAAAATTTGTACAGTAAAGCGCATAAGGTAAATACGTGGCAAATTTAACGACTGGATTCAGTTTGCCAGCAAATAGTCACACAAAGACGAAAAAATTTGAATCCAGACGGTAAGTGTTGCCGTATGTAAACAATACGCTGCAAGTGTTGCTGTGGGTGAAAATCGCTCAAAGCAAGCCGCCTAAAGCCACTTACCTGCACAATTTAAAAATTAAAAAGTTCCATGAAACCAAACCCAATTTCCACCGCCATTGTCGCCTCAGCAGCAGCACTTGCCGGGTTTTGTACCACCGCGCAGGCAGACACGGGCAAGCTGTTGCTGACTGGCGGCGTCAGCAGCGTTGACGGTGCTGCAGGCGGCGGCTTGACGCCGTGGGCTGTAATTGGCAGCAACGCCACTGAAGGCGAAATTGGCGCATCAGCTTTTGTCTCAACCGCGGGTACTCGCGACTACGGGCTCAAGGTATACGGCGCGGCGGTTGGCATCAACGACCTCATCGAGCTGTCTCTGGCGCAGCAAGACTTTGACACACGCGGCACGGGCACGGCGCTCGGGCTACCGGGCTTGCACCTCAAGCAAACCATTGTTGGCGCCAAGTTGCGGGTAGCGGGCGACGCAGTGCTTGACAGCGACACCTTTATGCCGCAAATCGCTGTTGGCCTGCAATACAAAACCCTTGGCTCTACTGGGCTAGACGGCACCTTGACCGCGCTGGGCGCAAAGCGCAGCGGCGTTGATGTGTACGTCAGCGCCACCAAGCTGTTTTTGGCGCAAGGCATTTTGGTGAACGCCACATTGCGTGCGACCAAAGCCAACCAAAACGGCCTGCTGGGCTACGGCGCAACGCTGGGCGGCGCAAAAAACGGCTACACATTGCAGCCAGAGTTTTCTGTGGCGTATTTGGTTAATAAAAACGTAGCGATTGGCGCTGAATACCGCTTCATGCGCAACCGCTTGGCGCAAGCGGGTGCGGCGGCTGGCTTGGGCGATGGCCTGCGCGCCACCGACTGGAAAGATGTTTTTATTGCCTGGGCACCGTCTAAAAATGTATCGCTAACCCTGGCCTATGTTGACCTGGGCTTGATCGTGCCCGCCGCCACGCAAAGCCGCAGGCAAACGGGCTACTACTTATCAGCGCAAGTCGCGTTTTAAAGCCAGATTATTCAACTTTCATTCAGGATGTTTCTCATGAAAAAACAACTTATTGCACTCTCGATTGCTGCAAGCGCACTGCTGGTGGCAAGCACTGGATTTGCCCAATCCGCCGCGCCAAAAACCGACCAGCTCTACCAAGCCTTCGGCGAAAAAGCCGGGTTGGTTGCACTGATGGACGACCTCATGGTTAGGCTTCTTGCCGACGCACGGACCGGCCCGCACTTTGCGCCCAGCAACCAGCAGCGCGTTAAAGAGCAGCTGGTTGAACAATTGTGTGCAGTCTCAGGCGGTCCGTGTGTGTACAAAGGTGCCGACATGAAAAGCTCGCATGCCAATTTAGACATCAAAAAGTCAGACTTCCATGCACTGGTGGAAGTGTTGCAGGCCAGCATGGACGCCAAAGGTATTGCGTTCAGCAAACAAGGCGAAATGCTGGCACTGCTGGCCCCCATGCACCGCGATATCATCACGCCGAAGTGATCAGTAGCTCCACCGATTCAACAACACAGGCTCTCCCATGAAAAAAATTTCTCTTCTTGCCGCCCTTCCCTTGGCGTTGACGCTCACAGCAGCAACGGCTGGCAGCCTGCAAGTCAGCGTGACCGACAAAGACGGTAAAGCCGTGCCCAACGCTGTGGTGGTGGTGATGCCATCGAATAAAACCGCGCAGCCGAAAACAGCACTGCCACGTGAAGCCACTATCGTGCAGGAAAAAATGCAGTTCATTCCTGCGGTGACTTTGTTGGCTGTGGGCTCAAAAGCACGCTTTACCAACAACGACCCATGGGACCACCATGTGCGCTCGTCCCCAGCGGGCATGGGCCAGTTCAACACCACCAACGCGGGCTTTGAGCTTCGCCTGGAAGGCAAAACAGACGGCAAACCGGCAAAGGCTTCAGAAGTAACACTGGACAAAGCCGGAGTGATGGGCGCTACGCTTTTGGGCTGCTTTATTCATGGATCGATGCGCGGCTATGTGTACGTAAGCGATTCACCGTGGGCTACAAAAACCAATGCCGAGGGCATAGCGACATTTGACGATTTGCCTGACGGCGCTGCGCAATTTAAAGTTTGGCAGGCTGACCAGTTAATCGATGCACCGGCCCAAAGCGTAACCGTGAGCGCAGCGCCAACCAAGGCCGCGCTGCAACTCACCGTGGTACAGCGCCGCCAGCGCGCGCCGGTTGTATCATCAGAATACAAGTAAAATTGCTTGCAGCCCAATAAAAATGGGCGCAAGCAGCTACTAAAATAATAGCTTTCTCCGCTGTTGTCTACTGCCGCGCCATACGCACATTCGGCGGCAACTGCGTGGGGTAGCTGCACCTGAAGGGGTTAATGTCTACCCCGCCGCGCCGGGTGTAGCGCGCGTACACCGACAGCCTGATGGGTTTGCAACGTGTCCACACGTCCATAAAAATGCGCTCAACACAGTGCTCGTGAAACTCGTTGTGGTTTCTAAAACTCACCAGGTATTGCAGCAGGCCCTCCTGGTTGATTTGCGGGCCTGAGTACGCAATTTGCACACTGCCCCAGTCCGGCTGGCCGGTGACCAGGCAATTGCTTTTGAGTAAATTGCTGGTCAGCGTTTCAGACACCGGCGCTTCGTCAAACTCTGCGAACAGCAGCTCTGGTGCAGGTACGAAGTGCAGGCATTCAATATCGAGTCGGTCAAGGTTCAAGCCATCCATTTCATGGACAGGCTCGCGGTCAAACAGCTCGGGGCCGATGGTTTTTACGCCAATTCCTGCACCCGTTGCAGCACTGATGTCTGCGCGAATCCGCTCACGCACCTCGCGCGCATCTTCAAAGCGGGTGTTGTTAAAACTGTTCAGGTACAGCTTGACGGATTTGCTTTCAACGATGTTGGGCGACTCGCACGGCACCGTGATGTGCGCCAGTGCCACTTGCGGTTTGCCGCGCAAATTGAGCCAGCTCAGCTCATAGGCGGTCCACATGTCCGCGCCAAAAAACGGCTGTGCAGTGGCAATGCCCAACTCGGCCCGCTTGTCTGCCCGGGCAATTGGGAACAGCAGCGCAGCGTCGTATTGGTCAGCATAGCTGGAGGCTTTGCCCAGCTGTGACTGGTCAGGTGTATTCATGGGGCGGTGTACTTGTAGCCGTGGGGGCAACTCAAAAAGGGAACCAGCTGGGCTAGCAGCAATTGCACCACCTCCGGTGGCAAATCGTGGCCCATGCCATCAATACCCACCAAATGCGCGCCGGGTATGCGGCGAGCGGTGTCTTCACCGCAGGCATAAGGCACCAGTGGGTCGGCTTTGCCGTGCATCACCAACGTTGGCACCGTGATGTTTTTCAATTGGTGGGCGCGGGCGCTGTCGGCAGCAATCGCCACCATCTGCCGCAACAAGCCGTTGGGGTTGAAGCTACGCGCAGAAGACAATTTTACCCGCTCTCGCAAATAGTCAAGGTCGGGCGGAAATGCAGGGCTGCCAATGGCTTGAAAAAACTTTACTGAATGCTCTATTGCAGCCCGTTCGCCGCTTTGGCCGGGCTTTGCCGATGGGCGGCTGAGCAGTTGACGACTCACGCGCGGCGTAGCAGCGGGCAGACCACGCGCGCCGCTGCTGCTCATGATGCTGGTCAAAGTCAGTGTGCGAACAGGAGCCAGTAAGGCGACGCGCTGTGCCACCATGCCGCCCATGCTCACGCCAACAATGTGCGCCTTTTCAATGTTCAAACCGTCCAGCACGCCCACAGCGTCGCGCGCGAGGTCGTCAAGGCTGTAGGGCGGTTTAATAGACCAGCCCATTTTGTATTTAAGGCCCTGCCAGAGTACGTTGGGCTTGCCGTGGTGGTGCTGGTGATCACTTAGACCGCTATCGCGGTTGTCAAAGCGCACCACGCGAAAGCCCGCATTTATCAGCCCGCACACAAACCCCGGCGGCCAGGCAATCAACTGCATGCCCAGGCCCATGATGAGCAGTACCACCGGCAAATTGGGGCTATCCGGCGCGGAGTCCTCAACTTCTATCTGAATACCATTTGCTACTACTTTCATAGCTGTTTGCGCCCGTATTTATTGAGTAAAACACTGATTTTATGCCGAATTTAAACGAATTCACCCTGCCGCAGCCACTTGGTAGCAATCCATTTGTGCCCAGCAAGCACTGGCGTGCCGCCGTGCAGACTCAAGCTTTCAGCAGTCGGTTCTGCATAGCTGAAAAACACTGCGCGGCCACGCGTGGGCGTTACCTGCAAATTCAAATCTGGGAATACGGTTGCTCCGCCGTCCTCGGGCGAGTGCAGGTACATGATGAGCGTTGCCACGCGTTGGCCACCGCGCTCCAGCAGTTTGGGCGTCCCAGCCTCACGCGGATCGAAATAATCGTAATGCGGCAGGTACTCCCCGCCTTTGCTGTAGCGCAAAACCTGCAGGCCTTCACCATTTTTTACCGGCCAGCGCAGCAGCTTGGCAATGCGGTTTTCAACCCGCTGCACCACATCGCTCTCACCCTGCTGAAAAAACATGCCTTCGCTGGTGCGGGCGGCGTGCAGCAGCTCGTCACCGGTAGCAATATCAACCGTCAGAGACGTCGACAAGCGGGGCTTTGCTTGCTCGATCAGCGCCTCGCATTCAGCGTCGCTCAGCAAGTTGGAAAACACCACCACCTCGGGCAGGGCTTGCCGCCAAAGCACTTCAACCCACTTGTCGCCACCGTCAAGCGTGCCGCCTGCGTCCATCGGTAGCGGGCCGGGAAGGCTGCTTTGCGTCATGCCAGTTTGCGCTGAAATACCAGGCGATCAGGCTTTGACGCGCTGGCATTGAACTGGTAGCCGTCGGCGCTAAAGCCTTCAAGTTTTTTAACGGACGCTATCTTTTTATCAATCGCGTAGCGCACCATCAAACCCCGCGCACGCTTGGCATGAAAGCTGATGATTTTGTATTTGCCATTTTTGAAATCTTCGAACACGCAGCTGACCACGCGAGCTTTGAGCGCTTTTAAATCCACCGCTTTGAAGTACTCCTCACTGGCCAAATTCACCACCACCGGTGAGGTGTCTTCGGCAGCGCGTTCGTTCAAGTAATCTGACAGTTGCGAGCCCCAAAACTGGTAGAGGTTTTTACCAGCTTTGGTGGCCAGCGGGGTTCCCATTTCAAGGCGATAAGGCTGCAGCAGATCCAGTGGCCTGAGCACGCCGTACAGGCCGCTCAAAATGCACACATGGGCTTGCGCCCAATCGAGCTGCTGGGGCGTCAGTGTTCCCGCACCCAGGCCGTCGTACACATCGCCATTGAAAGCCAGCACAGCTTGCTTTGAATTTTTAACAGTGGTTTTTTTGGACCATGCCTGGTAGCGCGCAACATTGAGCCCCGACAACGCATCAGACAGCTTCATTAAAGCGCTGATGTCTTGTGGCGTTTTGGTTTTAAGCACGCCAATCAGCTCAGCCGACTGCTGGGTAAAAAGCGGGAGCGTGTGCTGTGACGTTTGAGGCGGTGTGGTGTAGTCAAGGGACTTGGCGGGCGACAGTAAAAAAAGCATGGCGTGAATGGCAAATAAAAATTTAGCTTGAAAAGAGTGTCGTAACTTTACCGCCAAGGGCGGCTACGTTCGGTCGCGGTGGGAAATCTCCACCACCACCGCCCGCGCCGCCAGTTGCGCTACCAAAGCTTCAGCGCTGGCGCGGTTTTTTGGGTCGAGGTTAGCGTCCCATTCGTCCAGCAGGTAGACAGCCGCTTGCGTGCGGTTGACGATTTCTTGTAACGACTTGAGCTGCCGCTCACCTGACGAAAATCCCCCAGCAGCAGGGCCATCAACCGCGTCGTCGCCATCGTCAGCATCCTCCCCGTCACTTACTGGGCGCGCAAACGCGAACGCCAGCTTGTCACTCGTCGGCCAGTAAAAAGCGCGTGCCCCAAGCTGCGCTTTCAATGCCACCAGTAGCGTGGACTTGCCCGAGCCGTTGCCGCCGCGTACCAGCAATCTTCGCTGCGGCTGTACGGCAATAGCTTCCAGCGCCTGCTCAACACTGGCGCATGGCACTGCTTGCTGGCCGTCCGACAAGATCACGCCTTCAAAACTAATACGGTCGTTAAAAGCTGCATCAGGCGCCGGCCGCAGTGCGCGGCTTGCGCCGCTCATGCGCGTCCAAACGGCCAGCAAGTCGTTCCAGCCAGATGCCAAGCCATGCACGTTGTACGAAAGGTCAATTTGCCGGGGCAGCGTAGCCGCCAAAGCAATCAACAAACCAGTGTCTTTCACGTTTTGCCCGGCCACCCATGCCAGGTAGCTAAACACCACCACCAAAGCGAAAATGCCGCTGACCGCCGCAATGCCTTCTTTGGCCAAAATGGCCCGAATTTGTGCGCCCAACGCGTCCCGTAACCGCTGCTTGAAGCCCGCATGCCACAGGCGGTAGTTGTACCGGTTGCCAGCGGTGATGTTGTCCCAGGCGGTGTAGGTGTGGGCCGTCATGCGGTTGGTGGTGCGCTGCTGCTCAACATAAGCTTTGGCAACCGGGCGGCGCACCAGGTACTGCAACCCCAGCAACACCACAAACACCCCGGCGTAAATGGCCGGCAAACCCGCATCAATGGCTACGCCCAAAACGATCGCGTTAAAAATCAGACTGAAAAAAAGCTTCAGGTCGGCCTCTAGCTCATAAACCAGTTCAAAGAAAATATGAAAGGTTTCGTTGGTTAGAAACGGCTCGACCACGTCCCGCTGCAGTCTGTCGTCCAAGAGCGCCGGCGCGCTGCGGTTTTGTCGCGCAAAAGCCAGCATGTAGCGCCCATATGCGCCAAAGCCCGCACGCTCGGCAAATATCCAGCTGGTAGCGCCCACTAAGTAGGAAGCCGACTGAGCCAGCACGATCCACACGAAGTCTGAAATCAAAAACTCCTGCTCAGCCACATCGCGCCCGGCTTTGATGATGAGCGCAGTGGTCGCGGCAGCGAGGGCGGCTTCAACTATCAGCAAACACAGCATCAGGTAGAACGGGCGAACCAGCAAAAACCGCAGAAACTCCCGGTTACCGAAAACGAGGCGGCTGGGCAAGCTGGTGTTTATTGGCAACGGTGTGGGCATGAAGGCACGTTTTTAGCAATTTCAGGGATTATTCAAAAACGGTCATCCGTTTTGCCAATCGCCACGTTACATAATAAGTTGCCCTGCTAAAGTATTTGTCTGTAGGACAAGTCTGAAAGCATTGCAATCAAAAGCGCCGGGCTTTTGGCCTGGAAAATTATTAAACCACTCAAGGGACATCGCAATGAACAATGCAACCGCCAAACCAAAGAAAACCAAAAAGCCAGCCAAAAAAGCACCGGCAAAGTGAGACGAAAGAGTGAATTGATGCGTTGATTTCAACGCAACTTTTCCACTAAAAAGCCCGCAAAAAGCGGGCTTTTTTACGCTCCAAATTTTTATTTGCCAAAATAACGCGTGGCCATTCCCCAAACCTTTATTCAAGAGCTTTTAGCGCGCACCGACATTGTTGACATCGTCGGGCGGCATGTGCAGCTGAAAAAAGGCGGCGCCAACTTCATGGGGTTGTGCCCGTTTCATGGAGAAAAGTCGCCATCATTTAGCGTTAGCCCGGCCAAACAGTTCTACCACTGCTTTGGTTGCGGCAAAAACGGCAACGCCATCAGCTTTTTGATGGACCATGCCGGCATGTCGTTCATTGAATCGGTCAAAGACCTGGCCCAGCAATACGGCCTGCAAGTGCCCGAAGACGACGTGTCGCCGCAAGACCGCGCCAAAGCCGCGCAAATGCGCGAGCAACAGGCAACCCTGACCAGCGTGCTGGAAAAAGCCGGTGCGGCATACATCAAGCACTTGCGTAGCAGCCCCAAGGCAATTGATTATTTCAAGGGGCGCGGCTTGTCAGGCGAAATCGCCAGAACGTTTGGGCTGGGTTACGCACCCGAAGGCTGGCGCAGCCTGGCCAGCGTGTTCCCCGACTACAACGATGCGTTGCTGGTGGAAAGTGGTTTGGTAATTACTGGCGAGCCCGGCGAAGAAAACGCCCAAGGTGAGGCCAAGCGCTACGACCGCTTTCGCGACCGCGTGATGTTCCCGATTCGCAATGTCAAGGGAGAGTGCATCGGCTTTGGCGGGCGCGTACTCGGCGATGAAAAGCCCAAATATTTGAATTCGCCTGAAACACCGGTGTTCAGCAAAGGCCGCGAGCTGTACGGCCTGTTTGAGGCGCGCACCGCCTTGCGCGAGCACGGCTACGCGCTGGTCACTGAAGGCTACATGGACGTGGTGGCACTGGCACAAATGGGCTTTGCCAACGCGGTGGCCACATTGGGCACCGCCTGCACGGCTGACCATGTGCAAAAACTGTTTCGCTTTACCGATTCGGTTGTGTTCAGTTTTGATGGCGACAGCGCGGGCCGACGCGCTGCCCGCAAGGCGCTAGACGCCGCACTGCCGTACGCCACCGATGTGCGCAACGTGAAGTTTTTGTTTTTACCCGCCGAGCACGACCCCGACAGCTACGTGCGCGAGCACGGCAAAGACGGCTTTGCAGCGGCCGTTCTAAGTGCCATGCCGCTGAGCAAATTCATGCTCGAAGCAGCGGCTGAGGGCTGCGATTTGGACACCGCCGAGGGCCTGGCCCGCATGACCAGCCAGGTCGGCCCGCTGTGGCTGCAGTTGCCAGAGGGCGCATTCAAGCGGCAAATGCTGGCGGCCATTGCCGACAAGGTGCTGACCGACGCGCGCGACTTGCAGCAAGTGTGGCAACCGGCATCAAAATATTACAAAAATGATAGCAGCTTGCGCCTGAAAAATATGGGCTACAGCTCTAAAACATCTAAGAATACAGCTCCAGAGGCTCTAATGCCAACTGTAGATGACGGCTATTCAGGGTATGCCGAGTACAACCCGGAAGGCGCTGACTATTCCGCTTCAGAGCCACACTTTGCGCATGCGCCCCAAACCCCTTTCAGTCAATCAAACCAGCTCAGCCAGTTTGCCCAGCCGACTCGCTCCGTGCGCCGCACACCTGGGCGCATCTTGCCCGCCAGCCGTGAAGACCGCGTGCTGCGCCTGCTGCTGACCGAGCCCCTCAGCTGGGACAAATTGAGTGCTGAAGAGCACCTGTTGCTGTGCAACTTGCCCGCCCCACACGGGCCGCTTTTTGCGTGGCTTGAAGCCCAGCTGCATGAGCACGGCCCGCAGCCCTGGGCCGCCCTGCGCGAAGGCCTGCGCGGCCACCCGCACGAGAACCACGCCGTGGTGCAACTGGCGCAAATGCCTGAGGGCGTTCAGGGCGACTGGAATGAGGTGCGCAGCATTTTGGACGAATTGCTGCGCGCCGCATGGAAGCGCGAACAAGATGAGCTGGTGGCAGCGGGTGACGCGTTTTTAAAAGACCCCGTCACCAGGCAGCGCTATCTGTCGCTAGAAGTGAAAATCAAAGAAAAAGTGCGGAAAAAACCAGGCTGATATTGCTTGACAAGCTGCATTTAAGGTGCGCACGAGGTGCACTAAAGCTGCCTAAAAACGCAGCAATACGGTATAATCCGCTTTTAGTCACCGCAAGCGCGACAGCAACACGTCCGGCACAGGCCTTCCGCACATACGGAAATCACTCTTCATGAGAGTTGGCTACCCCACCGCAACGACTGCATTCCAAATGTTCGCCCCAACAGCTTGTAAGTTTTTGAAGGTTGTCCTACCAGTTGGGCAATTTCATTGAATTTCCAAAGATTTTCATATTCCTTAAGTTGTATTCAGCGTTTTAACGTTTTCCTCATTTGGAGCGCCCGCCATGCCTGTACAAAAGCCAAAAGCACCCGCAGCCACGCAAAAAAAGCCAGCGGTAAAGGTTGCGGCAAAGGTCGCGGCAAAGGCGCCTGCAAAGGTATCAGCAAAGGTATCAGCAGCTGCGGCAGTGGTTGTGAAAACGAAAAAAAGCGCCATATCAACTTCAGGGTCTCCTTCCCCCTTTGAACCGGCTGCCAAAACAGCCTTAAAGCCAGTTGCGTCATCGCCAGTAAAGAAAGCCCAGCCCGTGCCAACCAAGTCAATTCCAGCAGTAGAAGTGCCAGTCAAAAAGAAACCCGGCCGCCCAGCCAAAGCTGCAACATCCGCAGACACTGCAGGTGTTGCCAAACGCGGCCGCAAGGCCAAGCCCGGCGACGGTGACGAAGACCTGTCAGACGTGGTTGCTGAATTTGAAGAAGCGCCCGTTGTAGACGCGACTGAAAAAGTCAAGCCACTGCGCATGAAAATCAGCAAGGCCAAAGAGCGCGCGCTGATGAAAGAGTTTGGCCTGGACGAAACCGTGTTGAGCGAAGAAGACGTTTTGAAGCGCCGCCAGCGCTTGAAGGCGCTGATCAAGCTGGGCAAGACGCGCGGCTACTTAACGCATGGCGAGATTTCTGACCACCTGCCCGACAAGCTGATTGATGCTGAAACGCTTGAAGCGGTGATCTTGACGCTGAACGACCTGGGCGTAGCGGTGTACGAGCAAACGCCCGATGCCGAAAGTCTGTTGATCACCAGCAACGCCCCAGCAGGCTCCACTGAAGAAGAAGCCGAAGAAGCTGCTGAAGCCGCGCTGTCGACCGTTGACAGTGAATTTGGCCGCACCACCGACCCGGTTCGCATGTACATGCGCGAGATGGGCACCGTTGAGCTGCTGACGCGTGAAGGCGAAATTGAAATCGCCAAGCGCATTGAGGGCGGCTTGATGAAGATGATGGAAGCGATTTCCGAGTCGCCAGCCACCATCGCCGAGATCTTGCGCCTGGCTGAAGACATTCGTGAAAACAAGGTCGTTATTTCAACCGTGGTGGACGGCTTTACCGTGGCCGACGAAGCCGACGATTACGTTGCTGAAGAAGACTTTGACGAGTTCGACGAAGAAGACGACGACGACGGCAAGGGCGGCTCCAAAGCGCTGACCAAAAAGCTCGAAGAACTTAAAACCGAAGCCTTGACCCGCTTTGACCGGATTGCGGTGCACTTTGAAAAAGTCCACAAGACATACGACAAGGAAGGCTACGGCACGCCCACCTACATGAAGAGCCAAAAGGCCCTGAGCGACGAGCTGATGACGGTGCGCTTTACCGCCAAATCGATTGAAAAGCTGTGCGACCTGCTGCGCGGCCAGGTGCTGGATGTGCGCAAAAAAGAGCGCGAACTGCGCCGCATCATTGTCGACAAATGCGGCATGCCGCAAGAAACTTTTATCAAAGACTTCCCGCCCAATTTGCTGAACCTGAAATGGGTTGAAAAGCAGGTGGCCGCGGCCAAGCCGTGGTCGGTCATCATGGCGCGCAACATCCCGCCGATTCAAGAACTGCAAACCAAACTGGGCGAGCTACAGGCGCGCGTGGTGGTGCCGCTGGGGCACCTCAAAGACATCAACAAGCGCATGAATGAAGGCGAGACCAACTCGCGCGACGCCAAGAAAGAAATGATCGAGGCCAACTTGCGCCTGGTCATTTCAATTGCTAAAAAATACACCAACCGTGGTCTGCAGTTTTTAGATTTGATTCAGGAAGGCAACATCGGCCTGATGAAAGCCGTGGACAAGTTTGAATACCGCCGGGGCTACAAGTTCTCGACCTATGCAACGTGGTGGATTCGCCAGGCGATCACCCGCAGCATTGCCGACCAGGCGCGCACCATCCGTATTCCGGTGCACATGATCGAAACCATCAACAAGATGAACCGTCTGAGCCGCCAGCACCTGCAGGAGTTTGGCTTTGAGCCGGACGCCAGCGTACTGGCCGAAAAGATGGAAATCCCGGAAGACAAAATTCGCAAAATCATGAAGATTGCGAAGGAACCGATTTCGATGGAAACGCCGATTGGTGACGACGACGATTCACACCTGGGCGACTTCATTGAAGACGGTGCCAATACCGCACCACTTGAAGCCGCCATGCAAGCTGGCCTGCGCGATGTCGTCAAGGACATTCTTGACAGCCTGACGCCACGTGAAGCCAAAGTGCTGCGCATGCGCTTTGGTATTGAAATGTCGACCGACCACACGCTGGAAGAAGTGGGCAAGCAATTTGACGTGACGCGTGAGCGCATTCGCCAAATAGAAGCCAAGGCGTTGCGCAAGCTCAAGCACCCATCGCGCTCAGACAAGCTGCGCAGCTTTATTGATACGCTGTAAACATCACCCGATTCGCATCTAATTAAAAAGCCTGCATTCAACAAAAATGCAGGCTTTTTTAGCTACTGGGCGCACGGGGAAGTTTCCAACGCAAAGACGCTAAGCTGCAAAGAACGCGAAGAGAAAACCAGAAAAAGCGTTTGCTTTGCGACCTTTGCATCTTTGCGACTTTGCGACTTTGCGATGGAAACTGGTTTTAATCGCTTAGCCAAGTAGCTGCTAATTTCGAGAAATTTAGTGCTCTAGCGCAATAAATACGGGCGTAAGCAGCTACTAATTAAATAGCGCACATATTCAGCCCCGCTTAATACGTGCCGATGTAGTCCCCCTTGGACAGCGGCACGCCGTTGTGGCGTAACACATCGTATGCCGTGGTCACGTGAAAAAAGAAATGCGGCAGGCCGTAGTTGAGCAAATACGACTGGCCGGTAAAACGCTTTTCTTTCGGCGTGCCTGCCTGCGTGACGATTTCACGCGTGGCGGCTTCGTTGAACGCTGCGGTATCCAGACTGTGAATAAAGGCCAGCACCGTG
>JANPDQ010000484.1:0-2072 GCA_031431575.1 Polaromonas sp. | reverse complement strand
AACGTGTTGACTCAGCGCGCTTTAAATGACGACACCCCAACATTTGTTCAGGCTATTGTCGACACCCGCTTAACTGAATACCGAACCTTGGCAGACGATATGGCGGCGCCAACGCTAGACGAGCTGTTTGTAGAGTTGAACGCATGACAGCTGACACTTATAGCGGGAGTAAAACTGGCCGTAAAAACCTCAACTTAATGTTGGAGTTTTTCAAAGGCAGTCTGGAAATTCATTTGCTCATCTTTGGCTTGGCGTGGCTATTTCTACTAGCAACCACATTCATGGCGTCGATGGCTAAACACCAACCAGATTTTGGCCAAAATTGGTGGTTTTACGGCAGCGTTCATCTTGCATTTGTACAGGCTTTGGCGTTGGCGCTGTTTGCCAAAGGCTTGGTGCGGGCTGGAAATGCGCAGTGGGTGCCCGGCTGGTATAAAGCGCACACCCACGTGCTTCTGGCCTGGCTGCTCGCGCTAGCCATCATTCCATTTCTATTGGGTGCAGCCTTCGTTTGGTTAGCTGCTGAACCTCTGGATTTTTCGCTTTTGCCGTGGCTGATTTTTGCTGTCAGTGCCGCTGTGGTTGTCGCTTTTTTGTGGCCGTTCAAAGAGCCCGACGCGCGACTAATTGTGATGCTGGTCGGCGGCATCGGTTTCCTTGAATCTTTACTAATTGGTAGTCACAACTCAAAATACTTTTCATCTTTTTGGTCTGCCTGGTCGGTGCTTCGTGACTGGCCCTGGGGTATCGCGCTGGTGACTGGTTACGTTGCAGTGGTGCTTTACCGGCACCCCACTTCAAGTGGGTTTGGACTTTTTAATGCGTGGAGCTGGACGGGGCTTAAAGACGCTTTTTCGATTGGTCCGAAGTTACCCAACCGCTGGCTAAGCGGGCAACGCTGGCCCCTTTTGAACATTACATTTTTAAGCAGAACAGAGACCTTCCAATGCATTGTGTACCTGCCTCAACTGCCCTATGTGATTAGTTCCGGACCGTTCGTCCAGACCATGTTTTATTGGCTCATTTTGGTTGCTATGACTGCAGCAATTTCAGCTGACATGCAGTTTGCGCGCCAAGCAAAATTTCTCATGTGGCTACCCTCTGGTTTGTCTCGCCAAACGTTGGGAAAAGACATGTTTTATCTATTGCTGCGGCGCCACGCATTGCTGGTCGTTATCCACACACTGGTGTTTTCCACTGCGTTGATTGTCGCTGGGCAGCCATTGCGCTTTTTGCTTGAGCCATCCGTCGTACTTTTGGCCACTAGCTACTGTGTTTTTTCAGCTGGCTGGGCAGCGGCTTTTCGCCGCCACAGAACTGGAAGGGTCGTCAGGGGAGTAGTGCTCTCACTGCCTGTTATTGTCTTTGGCATTCCGCTGACTATTGCAATGCTGGCCAAGCGCAACGGACCTCACCTGATCTCAGAGCAAACCCAGCTGATACTGGCTATTGTTTTCGTACTAACAGGTTGGTATTTAGCCCAGCGCCACACCAGGCACTGGGAACAGCAGGACTTTGAGGCCTTGTTGAAGCCAGCCAAACTGCCGACTTGACTGAAATTGCAAACTACTAAGCGAATGATGCTATGGCCCAATAAATACGGGCGCAAGCAGCTCCTGAATACATAGCGTTGTGCTCTATTCCTGACCCACCTGCAGCACCAGCTTGCCAAAGTTTTCACCATTGAAAAGCTTCAGCAGTGTTGCCGGGAAGTTCTCAATGCCTTGCACCACGTCTTCCTTGCTCTTCATTTTTCCGGCCTTGAGGTAGCCCGCCATTTCAGCTACGCCCAAGTGGTAACGGTCGGCGTAGTCAAACACCACAATGCCTTCCATGCGGGCGCGGTTTACCAAAAGCGACAGGTAGTTGGCTGGGCCTTTTACGGGTGTGGTGTTGTTGTACTGGCTGATCGCGCCGCAAATGATGATGCGTGCGCCACGGGTGATTTTGGCCAGCACCATGTCTAGAATTTCGCCGCCTACGTTGTCAAAGTAAATGTCAACGCCTTTCGGGCAATGCTCTTTCAGCCCGGCACGCACGTCGCCGTTTTTGTAGTCAATACACGCATCAAA
>JANPDQ010000483.1:0-2829 GCA_031431575.1 Polaromonas sp. | reverse complement strand
GTGCATTGCGTGCTGCCCGCTGTGGCAGTCGGAAATTTTGAGCAGGTTCGGCTGTTGGCGCACCAGTTTGGGTACAGCTACGCGCTGGGCATCCACCCGCTGTGCGTTGGCGCTGCTCAAGACGCTGACCTGGCGGCGTTAGATGCTGAACTTGCGCTTTGTAAAGATGACCCCCGACTGGTGGCGGTGGGTGAAATTGGCCTGGACTATTTTGTGCCTGCGCTAAACCAAAGTCCGCTCAAAGAGCGCCAGGAGCATTTTTACCGCGAGCAGCTTAAGCTTGCGCGCAAGCACGGTTTGCCAGTAATTTTGCATGTCAGGCGGTCGGCGGACAAGTTGCTCAAGCACTTGCGGGCACTTGAGCCGGCTGGTGGCTGGTCCGGCATTGCCCATGCATTTAATGGCAGCCAGCAGCAGGCCAACGAGTTTTTGAAACTGGGTTTCAAGCTCGGCTTTGGCGGCACGATCACCTTTGAGGCGGCGCTGCAGCTTCGGCGCCTGGCCGCCACATTGCCGCTGGATGCACTCGTGATGGAAACCGATTCGCCAGACATTCCACCGCAGTGGGTTTACAAAACCGCAGCACAGCGGGCGCTGGCCGTGCCCCAAGGCAGAAACGAGCCAGCCGAGCTTCCGCGCATTGCCCAGCACGTGGCTGACCTGCGCGGAATCAGCTCTTTAGAATTGGCTACAGCTTGCACGCGCAACGCCGTCGCAGCACTGCCAAAGCTTAAAACATTGCTGTAATTGATCAATTTTTATGCCTTTTAGTGCTGTAGCGCAACAAATATAGGCGCAAACAGCTCCTAACTTTATAGCAGCTTTTTGTACCACCACCCCGCCGCACTGCACTGAATGACAAAACCAGTATCTAAAAAAGCCGCATCTCCTGCGCTGCAGTTGCCAGAAGTCAACTTTTCTGACTTTGGCGATGTGCGCTACATCCACCTCGGCACAGATTGGGTGCAGGGCTCGATGCTGATGGACGCCCCGTACGACATTGAGCTGGAATATGTTCAGCGCATGATGGCGGGGTTGCTGTTTTTTGATCCGCCCGCCGTGCCCAAACTACACGCCATGCAGCTTGGCTTGGGGTCTGCCGCATTGACCAAGTTCTGCTACAAAAAGCTGCGCACGAAAACCACAGCCATTGAGATCAACCCAAGCGTCATCACCGCCTGCCGGGTGTGGTTCAAGTTGCCAAAAGACGATGTGCGCTTGAAGGTCATTGAAGCTGACGCAGCGGTTGAAATCAAAAAACCGCAGCATCAGCAATCCGTTGATTTGCT
The DNA here is from genome assembly GCA_031431575.1 of Polaromonas sp. Classification (GTDB taxonomy): domain Bacteria; phylum Pseudomonadota; class Gammaproteobacteria; order Burkholderiales; family Burkholderiaceae_C; genus Polaromonas. Next base: position 1,540 of record JANPDQ010000483.1, on the reverse strand, counting down.
GCACGTAGATTTGTACGACCATGAAGCTGCTGCCCCGGTGCTCGACAGCGCAGGTTTTTACCAAGACTGCTACAACTTGCTGGCTGAAAATGGCGTGATGACGGTGAATTTGTTTGGCCGAAATTCCAGCTACGCGCAATCGCTTGAAAAAATTGCCGATGTTTTTGGACCGCAAGGCGTGTGGGCCTTCACCCCCACCCGTGAGGGCAATACGGTGGTGCTGGCGCAGCGCGAGCCGACCCGGCCAGAGCGTGCTGAGCTGCTGCAGCGTGCCGACGCAATTGCATCAGTGTGGGCGTTGCCCGCTAAAAAATGGTTGCGGCTTTTTAAACCAGTCGCTTGAGCGTGTTGCTGCAAGCGGCTTAAGTTAAAGTGCATTGACTGTTTTTCATCTAACCCCAGCACACCCCTATGCCGACCCAAACTTTGCCGCGCAAGCCCGCCATAAACGTGCCCCACGTTGGCCCATTGGATTGGCGCAAACTGGTGGAGTGGCTGGGTGAAGACGGCGTCATCAGCCCGGCAGAAGCGGCTCGCACCATTGCCCGGTGCTCTCAAGTGCAAAGCGCGCAGCCGCCACTGGTGCGGCTGGCCAGTGTCAGCATGTCGCGCTTGCAAGACGGCAAGCCGCTGGACATTGAAACCATGGCCCAGTGGCTGGCAGGGCGGGCCAATTTGAATTACCTGCGCATTGACCCGCTCAAGGTTGATGTGGGCAAAGTTGCAGACAGCATGTCTGCTATTTATGCCGAGCGCCACAAGGTGCTGCCGGTGCAAGTCACGCCGCTTGAGGTGGTGGTGGCTACGTCTGAGCCGTTTATTACCGATTGGGTGAGCGAGGTCGAGCGCCAATCCCGCCGCAGCGTGCGCCTGGTGGTGGCCAACCCGCTGGACATCAGCAAATACACGGCCGAGTTTTTCTCGCTTGCAAAGTCGGTCAAAGCAGCCATCAAGTCGGGCGGAAACTCGGGTGGTGCCAGTTTTGAGCAGCTGGTTGAGCTGAACAAAACCAGCAAACAGCTGGACGCCAACGACCAGGGCGTGGTGCAGGTGGTGGACTGGCTGTGGCAGTACGCTTTTGACCAGCGCGCCAGCGACATTCACCTGGAGCCGCGGCGCGAGCAGGGCGTGATCCGCTTTCGCATCGACGGTGTTTTGCATCTGGTCTACCAAATGCGGATGGGCGTGCACAACGCCATGACGGCACGCATCAAGCTGCTGGGCCGCATGGACGTGGTGGAAAAGCGCCGCCCGCAAGATGGCCGTATCAAAACCCGCAACCCGCGCGGCGATGAAATTGAAATGCGCCTTTCAACGCTGCCCACGGCGTTTGGCGAGAAGATGGTCATGCGTATTTTTGACCCTGACTCGACCGCCAAGGACCTGGATGCACTCGGCTTTGCTGACCATGACGCCACCCGCTGGCAACAACTGGTGCAGCGCCCGCACGGCATTATTTTGGTCACAGGCCCCACCGGTTCTGGCAAGACCACCACGCTGTATTCAACCCTCAAGCGCCTGGCAACTGAAGCGGTGAATG
>JANPDQ010000482.1:0-2040 GCA_031431575.1 Polaromonas sp. | reverse complement strand
TGCACGACTTCGTAATTCCAGGTGGGTACAAACCGATGTGTTTCCTTTTTGCTCGGGTACCAACCTGGTGAAATATAGCCTTCGCTGCCGCGGAAGATGACCAGTACATCGCGCGCAGCGCCAGCCAATGGTTGCCACACTGGGTTGGCACGGGCGACATGACCGGTGAGTACGCCCAGCTCGCTGCCGCTTGGGTTGAGCTCAAACGGGATGTGATTGACATCAAGCCCGGCGGCCGTGGGCGTTACCAAAGCGCCCAGCGGATAACTGGAGATGATGTGGTGCAAGCCAGCCGTGCTGGCGACAGAAAATTCTGGAGGTATCAACATTAATGAAAGCTTGGTGTAACAAAGAAGGTAAGTGAAGCTGTATATTCGCGTTAATCTGGTTGGTAGTAAAGAGCCAGATTTGATAAATAAAGGTAAGCCAGTTGTCCCGTCAATCCTTAGTTGCTCACCCTGTTTACCCCGTTGCCCAGACCAGCAGGCGCATTTATGCGGCAATAAAATCGCAAATCGCCGACGGCACTTTGTGCGCTGGCTCAAAACTGCCCTCTACCCGGGCCTTCGCCAGCGAGCATGGCGTGTCTAGAACCACAGTGTTGGCCATATTTGAGCAATTGGCCGCAGAGGGGTATATCGAAACTGCGCCAGGCGCCGTGGCCAAAGTGGCTGCATGTATTGCAGTGGCAAGCAAAGCGCCCCTATCTAGGCCGCGTCGTTCGGTCGATGAATTCACGCTGTCCGCTTACAGCCGCCGCGCGAGTCAATTTGACCTGCAACTGCAGAACCATGAAAGCCCAGCGCGCTCGGCGATCAATTTTCTTTATGGAGCGCTTTCGCCGTATGACTTTCCCGCACTTGCCTGGCGACGCGCTTACTGCAGCGCCTTGTTCCAGAAGCAGACTGAGCTTTACTACGCAAGCCCGCAAGGCGAGCTGGATTTGCGAGTAGAGCTTCAGGGCTATCTGCGCCGCGCCCGTGGCTTGACGTGTGATACAGATCAAATCTTGATAGTCAATGGGTCCCAGCAAGCCATTGATCTGTGCGCTCGCGTCTTGCTGAATTCTGGCGATCGCGTTGTCATTGAAGAGCCTTGCTACCTGAAGGCGCACCACGTGTTTGAAGCGGCTGGCGCGCAAATGTGCGCAGCACCCGTTGACGAGCAGGGGCTGATGACACAGCGTTTGCCAAAAGGGCGTTGCACACTGGCATACGTCACGCCTTCGCACCAATTTCCGTTGGGTGGGGTGATGCCGATCGGCCGCAGGCGTGAACTGCTCGCTTGGGCAGAGCGCAGCAGCGCATGGATTGTTGAGGACGACTACGACAGCGAATTTCGCTACGGCCTGCGACCAGTGGACGCCCTGCAAGCTATAGACGATGCCGGCTGCGTGATTTACATCGGCACGTTTTCCAAGGCACTGTCGCCGCAGCTGCGCATCGGTTATCTCGTTTTGCCGAAATCTTTGGTTCCATTTTTCGTACAGGCCAAAAATTTGAGCGACCGGCACACACCGCGCCTTGAGCAAGCCGCTTTGGCTGACCTGATTCGCAGTGGCGCTTACGAGCGACACGTGCGTGGTGCGCGGCGAGACAACGAGCGGCGCCGGACTGCATTGCTGGGCGCGCTGGATAACTACATGCCAAACAATGCAACCGTTCAGGGCGCAGCCTCAGGGTTGCATGTTGTGGTGTGGATAAATAGTTTGCGCGCTGACCAGGAGGCCGCACTGGTTGCGCAGGCCAATGCGCTTGGTGTGGGTGTACGGCCCATTAGCGCGATGTACAAAGCAGGAGCAGCGCATCGTAGCCAGAGCTGTGCCGGATTGGTGTTGGGCTACGCAAGCCTGAGCCTGGACGATATTGACAAGGGCATCAAGAAGTTGGCAGCAGCGGCCGTTACAAGCAGCTTGCATTGAGCCAGGCAATTAGCTGCGTGCCCTGCTTGCATGACAGCTAATCACTATTTATTTAGTAGCTGCTTGCGCCCGTACTTATTGGGCTACAGCCCGATTTGTTATATCAACACGACTCTTTT
>JANPDQ010000481.1:0-15888 GCA_031431575.1 Polaromonas sp. | reverse complement strand
TGCAAAAAGCCCGTTCGGTTGGTCAATTGACGGCAAAAGACGAGGCTTTTTTGGCTTCAGTCGCACCAAATTCCGCGCCAAAGCCATAAATTGCTATAATCAAAGGCTTTTCGGTCCTCTGGCGGCCACTGCAACTGAAGTTATTGCAACTCAGATTTGCGGTCTTTAGCGTAGCGCGTGAATGAACGAAAAAGTATTTTGGAACTGTCATGAATCTGATTCAAACCCTTGAGCAAGAAGAAATTGCTCGCCTGAACAAAACCATCCCCGTTTATGCACCTGGCGACACCGTCATTGTTAGCGTCAATGTGGTTGAAGGCACCCGCAAACGTATGCAGGCTTTTGAAGGTGTGGTGATTGCCAAGCGCAATCGCGGCCTGAACTCCAGCTTCATCGTTCGTAAAATTTCCAACGGCGAAGGCGTCGAGCGTACCTTCCAGGTCTACAGCCCGCTGATCGCCAAGATCGAAGTCAAGCGTCGTGGTGACGTGCGTCGCGCCAAGTTGTACTACTTGCGCAGCCGCAGCGGCAAGTCGGCACGTATTAAAGAAAAGCTGGGCGCCAAGGCTGCTTGATTGCTATCTGCGTAGCAGGCAAGCCGGTAAAAAAGCCACTCCAGGGAGTGGCTTTTTTTATGCAAATAATTTATGCAATTCTCCAAACCCCTTCCCAAGTTTGATCCCCGAAGCATTCCTGTGCAAGGAATTGACGACCACCTTGAGGGTGTAGCGCTGGGGCACCTCACGCCTGCTGCACTGCGCCAGCGTTTTGCAAGTCCACCCGTCTGGGTGCCAGAGCACAGTGTCGAAAAGACGTTTGAAAACCGAGAGCCTGCTGCTGCTGCCGTGCTGATACCGCTGGTCATGCGTGACGAGCTGATGCTGCTGCTCACGCAGCGCACGACCAACCTGTCTACCCATTCCGGCCAGGTGGCATTTCCTGGTGGCCGGACGGATGACACTGATGCTGACGCAGCCGACACAGCCCTGCGCGAAGCCACCGAAGAAATCGGTTTGCAGCGCAGCTACTGCGAGGTGCTGGGCACGCTGCCCATTTACGTCACCGGCACGGCCTACATCATCACCCCGGTCGTGGCGCTGGTGCAGCCGGGATTTCAATTGCAACTCAACCCTGGGGAAGTGGCCGATGCCTTCGAAGTACCCTTGGCATACCTCATGAACCCCGCCAACCACCGTCGCCACGCAGTTGAGTTTGACGGGCTGACGCGGCAGTGGCTGTCTATGCCATATCTGGACAGCTCGGTTCTGCTGGAAGACGGCCAGTTTGCTGAGCGGTTTATTTGGGGCGCTACCGCCGGCATGCTGCGTAATTTGTACCGATTTTTGATTGCCTGAGTCCGGCCTTGCGGTTGAATAGCGTCTGGCCGTTATTATTCGCCATGAGCTTTCTTGCCGTATTGTTTGCGCTGATCATTGAACAAGCTAAGCCGCTGGCGCGTGGCAACTGGATGCATGCGGGTTTCAGGCAGTGGGCGCGGTGGTCCAGCCGTAATCTGGATGCGGGCCAGTCTCACCACGGCTGGATTGCCTGGACAGTGGCCGTAGGTGTACCAACCATCGTCACCTTGGCAGTTCATTTCGCGCTCTGGAAAATCAATCCGCTGCTGGCTTTTGCCTGGACCGTGGGCATTTTGTACGTCACGCTTGGATTTCGCCAGTTCAGTCACCACTTCACTGATATCCGCGACGCGTTGGAGGACGGCGATGAAAACGCTGCCAGAGAGCTGCTCGCCAAGTGGAAACAAGTCGACGCCAGTGATTTGCCGCGCAGTGAAATTGTGCGGCACGTGATTGAGTTTTCGGTGTTGGCGGCGCACCGCCACGTATTTGGTGTGCTTGGCTGGTTTTCAATTTTCGCCGCGGTTGGTCTGGGCCCCGCAGGCGCGGTGATGTACCGCATGAGTGAATTTGTTGGCCGCTATTGGCTTTACAAAAGCAAGGCACTAAACGCTGCGGGCGAGGGCGCAAGCCCCGCCCTGCAATTGGCGGCCACGCAAGCCTGGGGAGTGATCGACTACCTGCCCGCTCGCGTCACTGCAGTTGGTTTTGCGGTGGTGGGAAGTTTTGAGGAAGCCATCGACGCTTGGCGCAACTACACGCAGCGTTTTGCGAGCGAAGCGCCCGATGCGATTGAGAACAGAAACGACGGAATAATTCTGGCCGCCACGTCTGGGGCCTTGAATGTTCGTCTGGGTGGGCGGGCACTACAAACTGTGTTCGATCCGTTGGCGTCAAGCGGATTTTTGGCAGCCGGATCAAGCGCTTCTGATGCAAGCTTGACCGCAGGTCCTGGTCGCGAGCCAGAAGCGGCCCACTTGCGCAGCGTGGTTGGGCTGGTGTGGCGCTCAGTCGTGCTTTGGATGGTGCTGCTGGCCCTGCTGACATTGGCTCAATTGCTCGGCTAGAACAGGTTGTCTACGCAGCTTTGCTCGTACAACCCTGTCAATACCGGGTCTGCGATAGTTCTTCAAACAATTCGCTATATAAACGATAGCGGTTTGCGCCTATATTTATTGGGCTAGAGCCAGATTTCATCTCTAAAATGACGCCACAACCCGGTTCATGCAGGTGCGTGCAGTTGTAAAACTTGCAGTTCTGCGCGTGCGCTTTAAAGTCTGGCATCAACTGGGCGAGTTGCATCGGCTCGATGTGGTGCAGGCCAAATTCCTGAAAGCCGGGTGAGTCAATCAGTGCGGTGGAGCGCTCAGCATCTACCCAGTACAGCGTAGTACTTGTAGTGGTGTGCTTGCCTGAATTGAGCGCTTGTGAAATCTCCGCTGTCAACACTTTGGCGGCGGGAATCAAGAGATTGGTCAAACTGCTCTTACCTGCGCCCGATGGTCCCAGCACCAGTGTTTTTTTGCCTTGCAGCAGCGTCATCAGCGCATCGGTTTGTGCTGCGTTGACCAGCTCTGTTGCTTTTGGTTTAATCGCCAGGCCAAGCATCTGGTAGCCCATCGCACGGTACGGTGCCAGCTTGGCCCAGGCCCTGCCAAACGGCTCGGCCAAATCGCTTTTATTCAGCGCAATGATGGGCTTGATGCCTGCCGCTTCGGCAGCGATCAGCGCACGCGTAAGCTGGCTTTCTGAAAATTCAGGCTCCGCCGCAATCAGTATCAATACTTGGTCGAGATTGGCCGCAAACGACTTGGTGCGCAACTCGTCCTGGCGGTAGAAAACATTACTGCGTTCGTCGATTTTTTCAATCGTGCCCTCGTCCTCACTCGGCAGCCAGCGAACGTTGTCCCCCACCAGCGCTTGGCCTTTCTTGCCCCGTGGGTGGCAAATGATTCGCTTTCCGTCCGCTGTTTCAACCAATACGTGGCGGCCAAATCCCGCAACAACCAAACCCTGCTGGGTGCCTGCTACTGGCCCGAGCTTGGCGGTTTTACTCAAGCCAGCAACCCGTCAACTTTCGACGCGCAGAAAAAATCGCTGACCGAAATGCCGTTCACGTCATGCGTGTTGAAGCGCACTGTACATTTGCTGTAGCTCACCGTCACGTCGGGGTGGTGGTCTTCCGCGTTGGCGATAAAGGCCAGTGCATTTACAAAGCCGATCGTCTCATAGTAATTTTTGAAGGTATAAGTTTTTTCAAGCGCACCGTCGATCATCCGCCAGCCCAGCGCCTGCTCGCCATTGAGCTTGCTTAAGTGCGTCACGATTTCAGTAGCGCTCAGGGCTTTGCGGTTTTGATGAATCGGGTTGCTCATACAGCGCTTTCTTGCAAAGGGTTCATACGTGCCAGGCGCTCTGAAGCGGGCGGGTGCGAATAATAAAACTTCACAAATAGTGGGTCAGGTGTCAGGGTGCTGGCGTTGTCCTGGTACAGCTTAAGCAGCGCGCTCTGCAGGTCTTTGCCATCCGTCTGCAACACTGCATACGCGTCAGCTTCAAACTCATGCTTGCGTGAGAACTGCGCGAATATGGGCGAGACAAAAAAGCTGAACAGCGGCACTACCAGCATGAACAGCAGCAGTGCTAGCGCGTCGTTACCACCATTCAAATTTGGGCGAACGCCGAGACCCGTGTAGAACCACGTCTGCGCCGAAAGCCAGCCCAACAATGCAAAGCCTACGAGACTCATCGAAAACATGCCAACGATGCGTTTGATGATGTGCCTGTGCTTGAAGTGGCCCAACTCATGCGCCAGCACGGCATCCACTTCACCAGGGTTGAGCTGGTTTAGCAAGGTGTCATAAAACACCACGCGTTTGGCCGCGCCAAAACCGGTGAAGTAGGCATTGGCGTGGGCTGATCGCTTGCTGCCGTCCATCACAAACAAGCCCTTGGCTGCAAAGCCACAGCGTTGCATCAATGCCGTCACTCGCGCTTTTAAAATCTCGTCGTCGAGTGGTTTAAACTTGTTAAACATCGGCGCAATTACCGTGGGATACAGCACCAAAAGGGCGAGGTTAAAACCCATCCAGGTTGCCCATGCCCATAGCCACCACAGGCTGCCCGCGCTGCCCATCAGCCACAAAATCAGTGCCACGATGGGAAGGCCTATTAAGGCACCAATTAGCAAACCCTTCACAGCGTCAAAAAGCCACAGCTTGACAGTCATTTTGTTAAAGCCAAAACGCTCTTCAATCTGGAAGGTGCTGTACAGCGTAAAAGGCAAATCCAGCACGCCGCTGATAATGGCGAATGCAGCCAGTAAAGCCAATTGCGGAACCAGAGCGCCGTAGTTGGCCAAGCCTGTGCCATTTATGGACTGATTCAATGCGTCAATGCCGCCAAGCAATGTCCAGCCCAGCAATACAGCCACCCCAAATGCCATCTCCAGCAGGCCAAAGCGCGCTTTGGTGATGGTGTAGTCAGCGGCTTTCTGGTGTGACGCTAGTGTGATGGTCGATGCAAAAGCGGCTGGCACAGCGCTGCGGTGCTGCGCAATATGGCGAATTTGCCGTGAGGCCAAATAAAAGCGGGTCAACAGCCCGAACATCAGAGCGACAGAAAAAACCACAGTGAAAACAAATGAATAGTCTTGCATGCAGGGCAGTTTAGGCGATCAGCGAGAATCTCAAGATGCTTGAACTTGATACCCTCTTGAAAAAATCCGACCAAAACCTCGTTTGGCTAGACTGCGAAATGACCGGCCTCGACCCCGAAAAAGAGCGCCTGATCGAGATCGCCATCATCGTTACTGGCCCTCACCTTACGCCAAGAATAGAAGGTCCGGTGTTGGCCATCCATCAGTCTGACGAAGTGTTGGATCAGATGGACAAATGGAACAAGGGCACGCACGGCAAAAGCGGGCTGATTGAGAAGGTCAAAGCCAGCACCACCTCTGACGCTGATGCCGAAGCCCAAATCCTTGCCTTCATCAGCCAATACGTACCCAAAGGAGTGTCCCCGCTGTGCGGCAACACCATCAGCCAGGACAGGCGCTTTCTCGTCAAGTACATGCCCAAGCTGGAAGCCTATTTGCATTACCGCAACATCGACGTCAGCACCTTCAAAGAGCTGGCCAAACGCTGGCGACCCGAGGTGTACAACGCCTTCAAAAAGCAGCAAAAACACACCGCACTTGCCGATGTGCATGAGTCGATTGACGAGCTGGAGCATTACCGCGAGCACTTTTTGAAGTGATGCGAAAGATCCCCGGCATGTCGCTTTAATCTTTGACTCTTTACTAATTTTGGCCCTGGCGCAATCAATACAGGCGCAAGCAGCCCCTAAAAATGTAGCAAACGCGCGATTTTCGGCATTGCTTTTAACTAAAGCGTATTGCTGCCTGGCGTGGTCGCTGAAAGATACCGAGTAGAAACCCGCTACCTGTGCTATAGTCGAGGGCTTGGTTGAGCACACCGATGCTTTCCATTTGTACATCTACCTCACACTTGTGGACTCTTTTGATCGAGTCACCGTTTCAGGCAAATTCTTTGACCTGATTCGCATATTCGTTTGATGGTTGATGTTTTATTAACCATGAACGAAGCGGCCTGCAACAGCAAGCCGTGCAAGTTCTTCTGCGTCACGCTTTCATTTGTAGCGGCGGCGCGGATGAAAGCTGAGAAAAAAACATGACTGATTCTTTTGAGACTCGTGACGAGTCGTTTGCTGACGCAAGCTTTGACATTGACAACACTGGCGCTTCCGATGTTTTAGAAACATCTTTGGATGCGGTTGCCCCCGAGCCAAACGGCTTTGTAAAACTGGGCTTGGCCAAAGAACTTTTGCAAGCTGTGGCCGACATGGGGTTTACACAGCCTACCGCTGTGCAAATGGCAACGATTCCCAAAGCCATGCAGGCGCTGGATGATGCAAATAGTGAAGTGAAGGCAGACAAGAAAGCCAAGTTCACCGACTTGCTGGTCTCAAGCCAAACCGGTAGCGGCAAAACCGCGGCGTTTTTGTTGCCCGTACTGCACACGCTATTGAAACAGCAAGAGCAAGCCGAGCGTGATGAGCGCGCCGAGTTTGAGCGCTTGAGCGCCGAAGCCATTTCCCGTGGCGAAGCACCTGCCAAAAAGCCAAAGCGCAAAGATCCAACCAATTTGCGCAATTTCAAAGCCGCCACGCCGGGCGCGCTGATTTTGTGCCCAACCCGTGAATTGGCACAGCAAGTTTGCGCCGACGCGATTGACCTGGTTCGCCACTGCCGCGGCCTGCGCATTGCCAACGTGGTGGGTGGTATTCCCTACCAGTTGCAGATCGCCAAACTGCAAAACGCTAACCTGGTGGTTGCTACTCCTGGCCGTTTGCTTGACTTGCAGCGCAGCATGCAAATCAAACTCGACCAGGTTCAATTCCTGGTGGTTGACGAGGCTGACCGCATGCTCGACCTCGGCTTTGCCGATGACCTGACCGAAGTCAATCAGTTGACGATTGAGCGCAAGCAAACCATGATGTTCAGCGCAACTTTTGCGCCACGCATCATGCAATTGGCAACGCGCGTGATGCGCCAGCCGCAGCGGGTTGAAATTGATTCGCCGCACGAAAAGCACGCATCGATTACTCAGGCATTGCATTGGGCGGACAACATGACGCACAAGCGCAAGTTGCTCGACCACTTGCTGCGCGACACCACGATCAACCAAGCCATCGTGTTTGCCTGCACGCAGGTTGAATGCGACGGCTTGGCCAATGATTTGGTGCAAGACGGCTTTAGCGCCGTGGCGCTGCACGGCGCCCTGGGCCAAGGCCTGCGCAACCGCCGCTTGATGGCGTTCCGCGATGGTCGCGTACAAGTGCTGGTGGCAACTGACGTCGCTGCTCGTGGCCTTGACGTGCCGACGATTACCCACGTGATCAACTACGGCCTACCAATGAAGGCTGAAGACTACGTGCACCGCATTGGCCGTACTGGCCGTGCAGGCCGCGCGGGCAATGCCATCACGATTGCAGAGTTTCGTGACCGTCGCAAGATTCAGGACATTGAGCATTACTCGCAGCAAAACCTCAAAGCCAGCGTTATTGCTGGTCTAGAGCCACAGCAGCGCTTTGCGCCCACGTCTGATCGACCACGCGGCAACTTTGGTGGCCGTGACGATCGCGGTGGCCCACGCGGTAACTTCAGCGGCGGCGGCGGTGGCGGCTATGCTGGCCGCAAGCCTGCTGGCGGCGGTTTTAATGCCGGTGGTGGCGAGCGTAATTTCGGTGGTGATCGTGGTAATTTTGGTGGCGACCGCGGCGGCAACTTTCAGGGTCGCCCAGCGCCACAAGGCAACAACTACGCTGACCGCAGCGGTTTTAACGACCGTGGTCCGCGCCGTGATGACAACGGTGGCAACTTTGCGCCACGCGAAGAACGCAGTTTCGCTCCTCGCGAAGACCGCAATTTTGCACCGCGACCAGAGCGCTCATTTGCGCCACGCGGTGACTCTTTTGCGCCGCGCAACGATGGATTCGCTTCACGCGAGAATGGGTTCGCCGCTCGCAGCGATGGCTTTGCGCCAAAGCCCGCTTTTGCTAAGCCAGCGTTCGCCAAGCCAGCAGGCAAGGTGTTTGTGCCGCGTGATGCCGCCAAGAAAGCCGCCAAGTTTTCAAAAGCACGCGACTGATGTATTTCACTGGCTGACCCCTTGTGGGGGTTGACCCAGGCATGAAAAGCCGCCGCAGACCTTCTGGTTGGCAGCGGCTTTTTTTATGGGTCGGATTCCGAGCCTGTTCAAGTTTGACGCCTGCGTCTTTCACAACTTTCCCCCAACGCTGCATAAATAATTCACGGGTTCGTTACGCCACTTTTCGCAAAGCTGGCGAAAACATCTTCTCCATCTCATGGCGCACCTTGTACGCGTCTGTTGCCGTGTCCATCGCAACATCTGCCCAACTCAGGCTTTGCCCTTTTTTAACGGCCCGCACCACCTTCACGTTATGCGCCAGCCCCAAGGGTAGTCCGCCCATTTGCAAGGAAGTGTCGGCTGGCAACAGCTTGCCCCAAACGGTGTAGCCGCCTTCGCCATCGAGCATGTCGCCTGGCTTTAAATCGCGCTTGGCGGTGGCTACTACGTCTGCTTGCCAAGAGCTCGCCACGCCTGTCGGCTCACCGCGCAGTGCCACGCTGGCCACTGATACGCCGACTTCAAGCCCAATCAAATGCCAGCGCTTGTACAGCGTGTAGTTACGCCCGCTTGGGTCGGTGTGTGCGTTGTACTCTTCAAAGCAGTTTTTGATGTAGTCGGTTTCAGCCTCTACCGTGACCCACACGCCCATGCGAATGTCGTACGGAATTTTGCGACCATTGGCCTCTAACGACGATATAACTTCGACCATGCCTTTGCGCTCCAGTACGCCGCCTTCACTGATCGGCCGCGTCACAAACGGTATGTCTTCCACGCTGGCGGGCGGGTACAACAGGCCGTTGCTCGGCACGGTCAAACCGGTGGCGTTGGCCACGGCGGTGCATTCAATCGACGGTTTGGAGCCATCCAGAAAGCTGTTGAACATTTTTGGATTCAACCCGCCGCGCGATGCTTGCTCTGGGCTCAAGCCGTAGTTGCCCCACACCGTGTCGGGTGTACTGTCCGAGAAGTGCGGCAGCCATTTGTGGCCACGACCCGCCGCCACCACCGGGAAGCCGCAGGTACGCGCCCAGTCCACCAAGTCGCAAATCAGCGCAGGCTGGTCACCAAACGCCATTGAGTACACGACGCCTGCATCAAATGCTTTGCGTGCAAGCAACGGGCCACAAAAAGCCTCCGCTTCCACCGTCACATTGACCACATGCTTGCCGTGAGCAAAAGCAGCCAGGCAATGTTCAACCGCAGCTACCGGGTTACCAGTACATTCCACAATGATGTCGATTTGCGGATGCGTGACCACAGCACGCCAGTCATCGGTGATCCAGGTCGCGCCTGTTTTGATAGCTGATTGCGCCGATTCTGCTTGAGTTAAAAGCGGATTCCATCCTACTCTGGTGAGGTTGGTACGTGCTGCATCGGGTGAAAGGTCAGCAATGGCCACTAAGTGCACGCCCGGCGTTTTGGGGATTTGCGCCAAGTACATAGAGCCGAATTTGCCCGCACCAATCAGGCCGATGCGGATGGGATTTTTATCAGATGCGCGTTGCTGGAGTTTTGTGTAAAGGTTCATAAATTTCGGTCAGTTTTACCGCAGAGGCGCAGAGAACGCAGAGAGCCGCCGAGAAGTTTCAATTTTCTTTCTCTGCGAACCTCCGCGTTCTCTGCGCCTCTGCGGTGAATGGTTTTAAGCCGCGAGTTTGAATTCATCGCTAGATGTTCGCAGCGCACTCGCAGGCACGCCATCTTTCCAGGGCAAATCAACCGGATAGTCTTTCAACAAACAATCATCAGGCAAACATTCAATCGGCGTGAAGTCCCGGTGGGCAATGTATTCAGGACGTTTGTGGCGGCGAATGTGGTTGCTCACCGCACACAGGCTCAGGTACACGCTGACGCGATCAAACGGTGACAAGTTGCTGCCCGACGCATGAACCAGGCAGGAGTGAAACAGAATCATGGAGCCCGCAGGGCCTTTCGGGCTGACAATGCCGCCTTCTTTGCCGCCTGCGCGCTGTACCAGTTGGCGGATCAGGTTGTTGTCGACCGTCCACAGCGGGTAGCTGGTGGTGGTCAGGTCATGCTTGGCCTCGACCACCCCTTTTTTATGGCTGCCGGGGATGAGCATCAGCGGGCCGTTGTGCTCGGTCACATCGTCCAGAAAAATCGCGATGTTCATGGCCCGTTCAGTCGGCATGTGGTCGTCGTTAAGCCAAGTGCCGTAGTCCTGGTGCCACTGCCACACATCGCCCTCAAAGGCCATCTTGCCGTTGATTTTGAACTGGTGCATATAGAGCTTTTCACCCAGCAGGCTTTCAACCGGCTCAATCATGCGCGGGTGTCGGGCCAACTTGGCAAATGGCTCGCTGTACATGTGGGCGGCAAAGTTGGTACGGACTGCGTCCTTTCCTTTTTCACGCACGTTGTAGTCCTCATGGCGGCTATACAGCTCTGGCACGGCGTCGGTCAGATTTTGTGTTTCTTCCGGAGTGAAGTGGCCGGGGAAAAACAGATAACCGTCACGGTCAAACTGGGCGAGTTGTTCTGGGGTCAGTTTCATGGTTTGCTCCTCAATGCAGTAGTTAAGAACTTTTAAACAGCGCTTTGGAAAGCAATGCAGCCAAGTTGCGACCAGCGTCTTCGCCGTGCTGGCGTATCAGGGTTTAGCTTTGGTTTCGTCACCTTGCGCAATAGCTTTGGCAATCGCTTCATGCTCGTCCCATATTGACTCGCGCATGGTGGACACCTGCAGCACCGCGCCCATCGCGCGGCGAATGTGGTGCCAGTGCGTTTGCGCAGTTTGCGCAATCAGCGGATTGCCTGATGCGGTGTAGATCGCCGTGTGAAACGCCGCATCAGCCGTCATCATTGCTTTGACATCTGAGCCGTGCGCGGCTGCTCTTCCACAGGCAATTAGCTGCTTATCCAGTTTGTAGCAAACGCTCGCTGCCAGATGCGCGGCCAAAGCATCGAGCGTGCTGCGCACTTGATAAATTTGCACGAGCTTTTTTACATCCAGCGGAGCTACCAACACGCCACGTCCAGGCGCATCCAGTACGAAACCGTCTTTGCGCAGTAGCCGCAACGCCTGCAGCACCGGTTGACGGGACACTGCCAACTGCTCTGCAATGTCTTCCTGCATGATGCGTGCGCCGGGCAGCAGCGTTCCGTCGCTGATGGCGTCCAGCAGATTTGCATAAACCTGCTCTACCAAGTCTGGCGTGGATTCGATTTTTACGAGATTTGAGGCCATAACGTTACTCTGTATACAGAATACAGCATGGTAATGGTTTCCGTTTGCGGGCTTACCCGTAGCAGTTATGCAAGGCGTGTGAATGTGCCAAGATAGTGGCGCCGCGACACTTTTCAGGACAAGCACATGACCGAACGCAAACCCGTATGGCTGGACAGCATGTATAACAACCGTGCGCTGGTGCCCGACTACGCAACGTACTTTGAGCGCTGGATTGAGCAGTCAAAAATCTCAAGAAACGCACAGCGCTGCACAGTTGATATTGCTTATGGAAAGTCTGCCGGTGAAAAGTTGGATGTGTTTCCTGGCGCAGCAAAAGACGCGCCCGTACTGGTCTTTATTCACGGCGGATATTGGCGTTCGCTCGACAAATCTGACCACTCCTTCATTGCGCCCGCTTTTACCAAAACTGGCACCTGCGTGGTGATTGCGAACTACGATTTATGCCCGGCAGTAACGATTCCTGAAATCACGCTGCAAATGGTGCGGGCGCTTGATTGGGTATACCGTAATATTTCGCAGCACGGCGGTGACGCGAGCCGCATTTCGGTTGTGGGTCATTCAGCAGGGGGGCACTTAGCGGCGATGTTGTTAGCGTGCCGCTGGAAGCAATTCGCAGCTGATTTGCCAAGCAACCTGGTTAAAAATGCACTGTCAATTTCTGGTCTTTATGAGCTTGATTCGGTGATGCAAACGCCGTTTTTAAAAGATTCGTTGCGGCTAACTCCAGACCAGGTTTTGCGCGCTAGCCCAGCGTGGATGCCAGCGCCTGCAACTGGCAGCTTGTTCACCGTAGCCGGATCCAATGAAAGCGCGGAATTTTTGCGCCATAACCAGTTAATTCAGGACGTTTGGGGCGCTAAAACCGTACCCGTGTGCGATGCGCTGCCTGGGCTAAACCATTTCAGCGTGCTTGACGCTTTGGTACAGCCGACACACATCCTTCATCAATATGCACTAAGGTTGTTGCAAGGAAATTGAAATGAAAAAGTTATCGTGTAGTTTTGCCTTGGCGTTTTGCACCTTGCTGGCCGCCTGCGGTGGCGGAGGGGGCGGAGATGGCGGGGCCGCAGCCGGCAGCGCAGCGCCCGCCCCGAATGCTACGCCCGACCCCGTTGCGGGATACCCCGGTGAGCCGCTTAGTTGCTCAGTTGCTGACCAGCGGAGCTGGCTAAACGCCTACATGGCCGATCAGTATTTTTGGAATACCAATCTGGCTGCGCCCAATGTAAGTGCCACCAGCCTTGACGCTTACTTCACTTCGCTGTTGTTTACACCCACTGACCGCTACAGTTTCACGCAAGATTCCGCGCAGTTCACGCAATTTTTTGCTGAAGGAACACGTACTGGCTTTGGGTATTCGCTGGCATTTGCAGACGCAACACAAACCAAACTACAAGTGCGCTCTGTTGAGCCTGCCGGCCCTGCGGCCGCTGCAGGGTTAAAGCGGGGCGACACGGTGCTGTCCATTGATGGCCTGGGCCCTGCCAGTATTGCAAGGGGCGAGCTTAAAGCGGTGAGCACCAGCGGCATAACGCGCACCTTCAGCCTTGAAGACCCGTCAGGCACACCGCGCGCCATGACCATGGTGTCGCGCAATTTCCCATTGGCGTCGGTGTTAAACGATAAAGTTTTCACCGCTGCAACTGGCGCCAAAGTTGGCTACCTGGCCTACCAGGAATTTGCGCCGTCCAGTCTTGCTGCGCTTGGCGCAGCGTTTGGTCGCTTTCGCGTTGCAGGCGTTACGGAGTTGATTGTTGATTTGCGCTACAACGGCGGCGGAAGCGTTGTGGTGGCGCGTGCATTGGCCAGCCTCATCGGCGGCTCGGGTCTTGATGGTCAGGCATTTGCAAAGCTTCGCTTTAACGCCAAAAACACAGGCAGTAACTTTGACTACCCGTTCACCGCCAGCCCTACTGCGCTAGGTGCTGCGCCGCTTGAAGGCTTGACGCAAGTGTTTTTCATCACTTCGCCAAATACTGCCTCGGCGAGTGAACTGGTCATTAACGCTCTCGCACCGTTTAAAAAGGTGATCAACATTGGCGCGGCTACTTTTGGAAAACCTTACGGGTTTCAACCGCGGAGCGCTTGCAGTACGGTGTACAGCGCGGTTAATTTTGAAACCTTCAACGCAGCCGACGTTGGCCGCTACACCAGCGGCCTTCCAGCTACTTGCAACGTCAGTGACGATTTGAGCAAAGAACTGGGAGACCCCACCGAGCGCCGCACAGCCGCGGCGCTGGGCTTCATTCAGACCAAGGCATGCCCCGTGGTGGCTGCCAGTTTGCAGTCAAATCAACCTCCGGGCCAATCAGTACGGGCGCAAAAAGCTACTAATTCAATTGCAGAGTCACGTTGGCTAGAGCCAGCCTTTGGTGAGTTTGCAGCGCCTGGCATGGTGATGGATTGAAGCGCCGCGCTGGCGGCCAGCAAGCAGCACCAATCGCCATTGCAAGGCTACATCAGCAAATGCTCACCTGCGTTGTCCCCACCCAGCGTCACGTAGTTCACCTTGCGAATATCCATCAGTTTTTTGCCACCCGCATAGCTGATGGCGCTTTGAATGTCTTCTTCCATCTCCTTGAGCGTATCTGCAAGCGTACCTTTGACGGGCTCCAAAATGCGCTTGCCTTCAACGTGCTTGTACTCGCCCTTGTTGAAGTCTGATGCGCTGCCGTAATATTCTTTGAACAGCTGACCGTCTACTTCTACCGTTTTGCCCGGGCTTTCTTCCAGGCCTGCCAGCATAGAGCCAATCATCACCATCGTTGCGCCAAATCGAATCGACTTGGCAATGTCGCCGTGCTCACGGATGCCGCCGTCGGCAATGATGGGCTTGGTGGCCACACGGGCGCACCACTTGAGCGCCGACAACTGCCAGCCGCCGGTGCCAAAACCCGTCTTCATTTTGGTGATGCAGACCTTGCCGGGGCCAATGCCGACTTTGGTGGCGTCAGCGCCCCAGTTTTCCAGGTCAATCACCGCCTCGGGCGTGGCCACATTGCCCGCAATCACGAACGATGCGGGCAGCTTTTGCTTGATGTAGCCAATCATTTTCTGCACGCTGTCGGCGTGGCCGTGGGCAATGTCGATGGTGATGTATTCAGGCACCAAACCTTGGGCCACCATTTGGTCCACCGCGTCGTAGTCAGGTTTTTTCACGCCGAGAGAAATTGACGCGTAAACGCCTTGCGCTTTCATGGATTTCACAAACGCCAGGTTGTCCAGGTCAAACCGGTGCATCACATAAAAGTAGCCGTTTTTGGCCATCCATACGCAGATGTCTTCATTGATGACCGTCTTCATGTTGGCCGGTACGACGGGAATGCGAAAGGTACGCCCACCGAGTTCTACCCCGGCATCACATTCAGACCGGCTGTCCACGCGGCATTTGCGCGGCAGCAGCAGGATGTTGTCGTAGTCAAAAATTTCCATGATTCCCAAGCCCTTAAAACTGTTACTTGAACTGCTCAACAGAAGGCGCTTGGGAAATGCCCGGTTTTTGCATCTGCTTAAATGACAGGCGTAAAAAACCGGGCGCATGTCGCTTGGGCCCGGTGTCCGATTTTAGGCGCTTTCTCAAGTCAGTTTCACAACCACTTTCGCAACCATCTTCGCAAATGTCAGCGGATCGCAGTCGCCACTCTGCGCATACTAAATAGAAACTTCAGAGGCCATTTTTAGCTATATATTTAATAGCTGCTTGCGCCCGTATTTATTGCGTAAAACGTCTTTTACACCCTCAAATTGGGCCAAAAACAGCCTTTTTAAGCGATTTTCAAGCTTCTTTCTACAATGCTCTATGCTTTTTGATTCCGCGTCCACCTCCTCGCCTGATTCAGCGCTTCTTCACAACCTCAATCCCGAGCAACTCGCCGCCGTTACGCTGCCGGCCACACACGCCCTGATACTGGCTGGCGCAGGCTCCGGCAAGACCCGCGTGCTGACGACGCGCATCGCGTGGTTGCTGCAAACCGGGCAAGTCTCGCCCGGCGGAATTTTGGCGGTGACCTTCACTAACAAGGCAGCCAAGGAAATGATGCTGCGCCTGACCAGCATGCTGCCCGTCAATGTGCGCGGCATGTGGATTGGTACCTTTCACGGCTTGTGCAACCGGTTTTTGCGGGCGCACTACAAGCTGGCCAATCTGCCGTCAACGTTTCAAATTTTGGACACGCAAGACCAGCTATCGAGCATCAAGCGGCTTTGCAAGCAGTTCAACATCGACGACGAACGTTTTCCGCCCAAGCAATTGATGTACTTCATTGCCGGTTGCAAAGAAGACGGCCAGCGGCCAAAAGACGTGCCCGCGCGCGACGAAGAGATGCGCAAAAAGATTGAAATCTACGCGCTGTATGAAGAGCAATGCCAGCGCGAAGGCGTGGTCGACTTTGGCGAGTTGATGCTGCGCAGTTACGAGCTTTTGCGCGACAACGCACCCATACGTGAACATTACCAGCGGCGCTTCCGGCACATTTTGATAGACGAGTTTCAAGACACCAACAAGCTGCAATACGCGTGGATAAAAATGCTGGCCGGGCAGGGCGCAGAAGGCGATGCGCCCACCATGCAAGGCGGCTCAGTGATTGCGGTGGGTGACGATGACCAAAGTATTTACGCCTTCAGGGGCGCTCGCGTCGGCAACATG
>JANPDQ010000480.1:0-2921 GCA_031431575.1 Polaromonas sp. | reverse complement strand
GCTCCGTAGGCATCTTGGACATTGACATTGATGGAGGTTACGCCACCTGCAAGGTTGGCAAGGGTTTGTGCTGTTCGCAGGGCTACAAAAGTGGTTCGCCCGTTCGCACCCTTGTTGCCGAGGTCAAAAATTCCGCTGACTGTTAAAACACGAGCTGCATTGTTGGCACCTGTCACATTGAATTTATCGCCAATTGTCACACCAAGGTTTTTAGCAAGTTCAGTACCGATGATAATGCTTTCGCTGCCTAGCACGACCGTGCCGAGTGTCAGATAGTCCTGTATTTTGACGATTCTGAAATAACTGTCTGCATCTATACCCGTCAGCGAGATGGACTGAGTTGTGTCTCCGCGGATCGCGAGCGCTGACGTCGATATGGTTGCGGACACATCTGTGATGTCGTTTCGTTGTAGGAGTTGCCTGTTGATGGACTGCCACTGATCGATAGACCGCAACCGCTGCGCTGGACGTTGCTCCACCGTCAGCACGACAAATCCGGGCAGGGCTAAACGTAACGGCCGCGCGATTTCATCTTGCGGAATAATCTGGATGTGTGGCTGAGATGTGAGGACGCGGGAAATAAAATTGGACTGTAAAGACGTTAGCAACGCCGACATGAAAACAATGACAGCAACACCGATTGCAATGCCGATAATGATGAACGCAGTTTGCATCCGGCCTTCTTTCAGAAAGCGGATGGCGGCTGTCCACTCAAAAGGGGTCCAACTGTTCATGGTGTATTGTTGGGGGCAGCAATTCTGACTTTGCTGCCTTCGATGACCGTCGTCAGCGTTGCGGGAATAATCTTGTGGTCTACCGAAAACCAGTCACGCAGGCCCACCACCTGGTTGACTTCGTCCAGGTGGTTTTGGCGGTAGTCGCCCAAGTGTTTGCCCAAGCGCGATGAGCAGGCAGACACCAGGCCGTCGTTGGCCCCGCTGATCACCAGGCTCATGATGCTGAGCGCGCCGTCGCTGATGTCTGCAATGTTGGTGAGTGGCAGCGTGCCAGTCCATGAGTAGTAACGCACGCCGTTCACCAGCTCAACTCCACTGCCGCAACCGCTGGGCACTGCCTGCGGAAAGCGGCGGTTGAAGTCAAGCGAGCCCGCCGTGGTCAGTGAGTTCAGCGCATTGGTAGGCGTTTGCGGCAGTGACGTGCCGCCAGAGCCCAGGTTGATCAACGCCACAAAAGCCTTGGCAGCGTTGTTGACCAGGGTTTCTGACAGCGTTCCCGCTGGCACGACGCCGCGCAGGATGTCTGCCACGCGTGAACCCTTGTTTACGCCGCCAATCGACGTGACCGATGCCACCAGTTGCGGGGCCACGCCAGCCACATAGCGAATGGTTGGCCCGCCATGCGAATGGCCAATCAGGTTGACTTTGCTGGCACCAGTAATGGCCATGATGTTTTTGACCTGTGCCAGTAATTGCTCGCCACGCACTTCGGTGCTGTTGGCGGCCGACACTTGCGCCACAAACACTCTGGCACCGTCTTGGCTCAAAGCGCTCGGAATGCCGTAGAAGTAGTCCACGCCCAAAAAGGAGTCAAAACCAAACAGGCCGTGCACCAACACGATGGGGTAGCGGGTTTTGGCGTAGTCGCCTGCGGCGTGGGCGCTGGCCCCGGCTAGCAGCGCGGCTGCAGCCGCCATAAAAATCAGGTGGCGGAAAAATGAAAAAAGGCGCATGAATTGTCTCCTGCTGTTGTTAAAATAAAACGAACGGTCGTGCTTTTTTGATTTGATTTTCCGCCAAGCTGGAGCAATAGCTATCGGCACATTCCCGTAGAGCAGACCAAAGCCTGCGGCTTCCAAGCTTTCTGTTTTACCTGCGGCGCGGGCTTTGGCGCAGTAAAATTGCGCTGTGACTACTCCTGCCGCACTCGACAAGCTTGACCGCGCTATTTTGCGCAGCCTGCAAAATAATGGCCGCGAAACCTATGAGGTGCTTGGCGAGGCGATTGGCCTGTCGCCCAGCGCGGTGTTGCGGCGCGTCAAGCGCCTTGAAGAGGCGGGTGTTATTGACCGATATGTGGCCCTCGTCAAACCTGAAGTGGTTGGCCTGAGCCTCACCGCCCACCTCAATGTGCGGCTGGAAAAACACACCGAGAGCCACAAACGCAACCCGATGGATGTGTTTCGCGCCAGCGTGCAAGCCTGGCCTGAGGTGGTTGAATGCGTGGCACTGACGGGAGAGATGGACTACTTCTTGCGCGTGGTCGTTGAGGACATGGCGCACTACAGCCGTTTTGTGATGGACACACTCCTCAAACACCCAAGCGTGCAAGATTGCAAAACGAGTTTTGTACTGGACCGCGTTAAAACTACAACCGCAGTACCGGTATAACGTAAAAATGCTATTTATTTAATAGCTGCTAGCGCCCGTTTTTGTTTCACAGAAGGCGTAAATTGCTTAAATTTACCTGCGGGGGCAGAGATTGTCCTACATCAGTTCGCGCCACCAAAAATGCCCTTTTAGACTGCGATACTTAGTACAAACCCGTATATTTCAGTTCATGGTTCATCCCGGCACACTTCTGAAGGCAACACTCAGCGCAAGCAAGGAGTTCTTTCGCCCGCCTGCGTCTGATCGCAACGACGAGCTTGTTGCCAGTGTGATGCCGCCCGTTGCTCCCGTAAAGCCCATCATGGTGCCTATCCGGTCCATCGGCCCCAACCACCGTGAGCGCATTGCTGCGCACTTGCTGGCGCTTGAGCCGCAAGACCGCTACCTGCGCTTTGGCTACATGGCCAATGACGAGCAAGTGCAGCGCTATGTTGACGGGCTGAACTTTGAGCGCGACGAAATTTTTGGTATCTACAACCGCAAACTTGAGCTAATTGCCATGGCGCATTTGGCTTTTTCAACTGATGCCAAGCTCAGCAGCTGCGCCGAGTTTGGCGTGTCCGTGCTCAGCGC
>JANPDQ010000479.1:0-19343 GCA_031431575.1 Polaromonas sp. | reverse complement strand
CGATCCTTTGAGATTTAAATTCGGGATGCCTTTACCGCAGAGGCGCAGAGGCGCAGAGGACGCAGAGTAAGACTAGGAAGACAAAGAGAGTGTTTTTCTCTGCGGTTCTCTGCGTACTCTGCGCCTCTGCGGTGAATGCCTTCAATTCTTCACTTCTTCAAAAGTAAACGCGGTAGCCAGTTTGATCAGCGCAAACTCCAGGAGCAAGCCCACAATGCCAATTACAAAAATCGCGATGATGATGTTCTTGACATTCAGGTTGTTCCACTCATCCCACACCCAAAAGCCAATGCCGACGCCGCCGGTCAGCATCTCCGCCGCCACAATCACCAGCCACGCGGTGCCGACCGCCAGGCGCACGCCCGTTAGCATGTACGGCAGCACAGCGGGGAACAAAATTTTGGTGATGATCTTCCACTCGCTGAGGTTCAGCACGCGGGCTACGTTCATGTAGTCTTGCGGCACGCGCTGCACACCTACTGCGGTGTTGATGATCATGGGCCAGATGGAACAAATGAAAATTGTCCAAATCGCCGCCGGGTTCGCGCCTTTGAACACCAGCAAGCCAATCGGCAGCCAGGCCAGTGGCGACACGGGGCGCAGCAGGCTGATGAGTGGGTTGAACATGCTGCTTAAAAACGTGAATCGGCCAATCATGAAGCCGACCGGTATGCCGACGATGGCGGCCAGGCCAAAGCCAAGTGCCACCCGCTGCAGTGACGACAAGATGTTCCAGCCAATGCCCTGGTCGTTTGGCCCTTTGCTGTAGAACGGGTCGCTGAAAATCGTGACGGCTTGCGCAAACGTTGCGCTGGGCGATGGAATGCTGCCCTTGCTCGAAATCGATATCGCCATCCATAGCAAAACCAGCAAGCCAAAGCCTAGCAGCGGCGGCATAATGCCAAGCCACAAAAAGGACATATCTCTTGCCGGTTTGAAAACAGCCACAGGTGCTACTTTGTCCATATTTGTTGAGTCTTTTAGGGTTGTAGCGCCGGTTTTTTGGGCGCGAGCAGCTCCTGAATCAGTAGCGTTTAAGCTGCCGACCTCTTTGGCTTCGTGAAATACAGCAGCAACCATGGCGTGCTCCTTAACGTTGGTCAATCTGTGGGTGAAGTCAAGCTTTGACTTTGAAGCTGTCTGCGTACTTGGCAGGGTCTTTGCCGTCCCAGACCACGCCGTCCATCAGCTTGCTCGAGCGCATCAGGTCTTTGGGCACGCTGACTTTCGCGGCCGTTGCGGCTTGTTTGTAAATATCGATCTGGCTGACTTGCTTGGCCACGGCCATGTAGTCTGGGTGGTCTTTGATGATTCCCCAGCGCTTGTGCTGGGTTAAAAACCACATGCCATCGGACAGGTAGGGGAAGTTCACAAAACCATCACCTGAAAACTTCATGAAGTTCGGGTCGTCCCAGGTTTTGCCCAAGCCGTTTTGGTAGCGCCCCAAAATGCGCTGATTGATGGCGTCAACGCTGGTGTTGACGTAGCTCTTGTCCGCTATCGTTTCAGCCATTTTGGTTTTGTTGGAGAGGCTGGCGTCAATCCACTTGCCGGCCTCCAAAATGGCAGCGGTTACAGCGCGGCAGGTGTTGGGGTTTTTCTTGGCAAAGTCGCCGGTGGTCGCCAACACTTTTTCAGGGTGGTCTTTCCAGATGTCTTGGGTGGTTTGGGCGGTCACGCCAATGCCGTCAATGATGGCGCGGTGGTTCCACGGCTCGCCAACGCAAAAACCGTCCATGTTGCCAACGCGCATGTTGGCCACCATTTGCGGCGGCGGCACGGTGATGACTTTGGCATCTTTCATCGGGTTGATGCCGTTCGCAGCTAACCAGTAGTACAGCCACATGGCGTGCGTGCCGGTCGGAAAGGTTTGTGCAAACGTGTACTCGCGCTTGTCGGTGGCCATCAACTTGGCGAGCGACGGGCCGTCAATTGCGCCTTTGTCAGCCAACTTTTTGCTCAATGTAATGGCCTGGCCATTGTGGTTGAGTGTCATCAGCACCGCCATGTCTTTTTTCGCACCGCCTGCACCCAAATGCACGCCGTAGGCCTGGCCCAGCAGCATGTGGGTCATATCGTTTTCGCCCGCCACCACCTTGTCGCGGATGCTTGCCCAACTGGCTTCTTTGCTTGGCACGAGGGTCACGCCGTATTTCTTGTCGAGGCCCAAGACAGACGCCATCACGATGCTGGCGCAATCGGTCAGGGGGATGAAGCCAACTTTGACTTCTTTCTTTTCTGGCGCGTCTGAGCCCTGGGCATAGACCACAGCGCGCAGGGCCGGGCTGATGCCCACAGCACCCACCGCTGCAGCTTGCAACACGTTGCGGCGACTAAGCGATGGTTTGAGCAATTCAGTCATTCAAATACTCCTGGAAAGTTAACAAATCAAAAACAAAAACCGAAAAAAAAGGCGTTCGACCTGTGCCCCCACGGTTGCGTGAGGGCACAGGTACGAACGCCTTTGTTCTTGGAGGCAAGCTGCATCTTCGTTGATGCTGCTTGGCCAGTTGCTTTGTTACAGCAAAAGCCGTGCCAGAAGCTTGTTATGGTTCAAAAGATCGCTAAAAAGTGCTATTTTACCTATTGGAATCGCTTGTAGCCCAATAAATATGGGCGCAAAAAGCTATAGTATTAATAGCAATTCAAAACCTGAAAACTGCGAAATGGTGCGTTGCACTGTATTTGTGCAACGCACCATTTTTAAACTTCATCGCTGCTGGAACAGCACCAGCTTGATTTCGCGGGTTTGGTCGCCTCGGGTAGCTGTGATGGTGGCTTCGTAACGCGCGCCAGGCACCGGGATTTGCGGCTGGAAGCTAAACGCAAAGTTGCCCGCAGCGTCTGAACGTATCGATTGATTGAAGATCTGCTGATTGATCCCAAAAATACCCGCCAGAGCGGCAATCGCTTGCACCTGCACGTCAACTTTTGCATCAGGAGCTGTGCGGCCGCGTACTTCAATCACGCCGCCGGGTACCTGCGCATTGTTGGCATGGCTGGTGATGTCCAAAAGCAAAGCGGGGGCTGGTGTTTGGGGGCCAGCCACCACAAAACTCCAGTTTTGGCGCACGGCATTGCCCGCGTTGTCTGCTGCCGTGACTTCGACGGGATAGGTGCCCGCGGGCAAGTCGCCGCGCCAGGTCAGGAACTGGGCAGTGATACCGGCATTACGGGTTTGGTCCTGGCCGCCAATCATCAGCTTGACGGTTTTGGGGTCAACACCCACGCCGCCCATGTCATCAAAGGTGGCAGAAACTGATATGGGGTTGCCACTGACGACCTCGTTGTTTTTGGGTGCCAGGTTTTTGATGGTGGGTGGACGCGCATCAACCAGCAACGCCTGGTTCAGTCTGGAGCGCACCACCTGGCCGTTGGCCTCTAGTGACATCGAGATATTCAGCGATGCCGGGAAGTTGTCGTTACGCCGAATGGTGTACGCGCCTTCGTATCGACCGGGCCTGACTTCTGCCATGGGCACGCCTTGCACCACACCGTCAATCGTCAGCAGCGCACGACCAGCAGGTGTGCCCGTTGCTGCAAACCTGAGCTCAGCACCTGGCTCAATGCGGGCGACGGGGGTGACGCCAAAACGCTCAATCACGGGCAGCCCAGCCTGCGGGGCGGTGGCAACGGACTGAACCAAAACTTGTGTGCTGACAGTGGTCATACCACGCAGCCGCAAAGTGGCGCGCGCTGCAGGTTGGCGGCCCAACACATCGCGGCTACTGACAGTGTGGGATCCTTGGTAAACACCGTTGCTGACTTCACGCAGATTGATATTTTTATTGACGCCAGTCATACGCACGCTGGCCTGGCCGCGTGGCGTACCCTCCAGGGTGAAGTCGATGTCACTGCCGGGGGCGATGGGCTGTTGGGCTGCAACGCTAAAGTTGCTGATTTGAGGCGAATACTTCTTGTCAGACTTGGCACTGGCAAGGTGCGGCAAAGCTGCGATCAAGCCCACTGCGAGCGGAGCTATGAGCAGCCTGAGAATGCGTTGGGAAAATGTCATGGAATACCCTCTTGGTGTTGTAGTTGGTCACCATAGAGTTTTATCCGGCACAGGCGCGATGCAGCGTAGGACGCTGGGCGCAAGGGTCGTGAGGCGCCTGCTTGACGTCGCTGTGCCTCGTTAACCCAGCAAATCAGCCGCGTCCAGCATGCGCTGCGCCACCTCGCCCATGCGCAGGCCTTTGTCCATGGCGGCTTTGCGCAGCTTGGCAAACGCGGCTTCTTCGCTTAAGTTCTGGCGCTGCATCAACAAACCCTTGGCGCGGTCAATCACCTTGCGGTCTTGCAGCTCGGTCTTGGCGTGCGCCAGTTCTGTGCGCAAGCCTTGTTCATGCTCAAACCGCGCCATGGCCACTTCCAGAATCGGGCGAATGCGCTCTGGCGACAAGCCGGCCACGATGTATGCCGACACGCCTGCGGCCACTGCGTCTTTGACGTGGGTGGTGTCGTTGTCGTTGGTAAAAAGCACAATCGGCCTGCGTGCGTCGCGGGTGGCCATCACCACGTGCTCCAGGCTGTCTCGCGCCTCGCTTTCAGCATCCACAATGATCATGTCCGGCTGAATTTGGGCAAGCCGCTCGGCTAAAAACGTGTCAGCGGGTAGCACTGCAATCAAGTTGTAGTTGTTTTCCAGCAGGCCGATGCGCAACTGGCGCGAGCGCTCAGCCAGTTCGCGGGTGCGTTCGTCGTCGGCGACTGAGTCCGCCAGATCTGGTGCAATAACAACTAGGCGAAGCGACTGTGAGGGCGTCATGCGGCCATAAAAGCAAGATTCAAGCCGAACCGTACACTCTTCCCATGATTGTTTTGGGTTTTGAGTCTAGTTGTGATGAAACAGGCGTGGCGCTGGTCGATGCCTCTGGCCAGGGTGTGCCGCGCCTGCTATCGCACGCGCTTTTCAGTCAAATCGACATGCACCAGGCCTACGGCGGCGTGGTGCCGGAGCTGGCCAGCCGCGACCATATTCGTCGGGTGTTGCCGCTGACCAGGCAGGTTTTAGCAGGTGCCGGAGTGGCGTTAAAAGACGTTGACGTGGCGGCCTACACGCGCGGTCCCGGCCTGGCAGGCGCCTTGCTGGTCGGCGCTGGAGCAGCTTGCGCCATGGCCGCAGCGCTGGGCAAACCTGTAATAGGTGTGCACCACCTCGAAGGGCATTTGCTGTCGCCTTTTTTAAGTGCTGACCCGCCTGAATTTCCGTTTGTGGCGCTGCTGGTATCGGGCGGCCACACCCAACTGATGCGGGTTGACCGCGTCGGCAGCTATGAATTGCTGGGCGAAAGCATTGACGACGCTGCAGGCGAGGCGTTCGATAAATCGGCCAAGCTGATGGGTTTGCCGTACCCGGGCGGGCCGCATTTGGCAAAACTGGCAGAGCAGGGGGATGGCACGGCGTTTAAGCTGCCGCGCCCGCTTTTGCACAGCGGCAACCTTGACTTTTCATTTGCCGGCCTAAAAACTGCGGTGCTGACGCAGGCAAAAAAACTGGGTAATGAACTTGAGGTGCGCAAGGCTGACCTGGCAGCATCCACGCAAGCTGCCATCGTTGACGTGCTGGTGAAAAAGTCGATGGCAGCCATGGCGCAAACCGGCTTGAACAGGCTGGTAGTAGCAGGCGGAGTAGGTGCCAACGCGCTGCTGCGCAGCGAGCTGAACGCGGTTTGCGCCAAGCGCAGCATTCGGGTGCACTACCCGGAATTGCACCTGTGTACCGACAACGGAGCCATGATTGCACTCAGCGCGGGCATGCGCTTGCAAGCGGGGCTAGAAAATTTGCAAGGCGGCTACACTTTCGACGTTTTGCCGCGCTGGAGTTTGCAAGTCCAAAGCCGGTAAATTTTCGTGACTGCTTAGCTGAACAAAGAAAACACCTCTACCGCAGAGGCGCAGAGAACGCAGAGGCTCGCAAAGAAACCTCCATTTTTCTTGCCTCCTCTTGCTCTGCGTACTCTGCGCCTCTGCGGTGAATGACTTCAAGTCCCCGAATTGTTAAGTAGCGAACTGAGTAGTTACAAATTATCCATAAAATAAGTCTGTAGCCCATTAAATATGTGCGTAAGCAGCTCCTAAAAATATAGTGAAGCTAACATTGAAAACTGTCAAAAATCTATTCCTCGCGCTTGGTTTAGCTCTTTCGTTCACAGCCATTGCCCAGCCTGCACCCATCAAGGTCGCACTGATTGAAAGCCTGTCAGGACCATTCGCCAACACCGGCGAGGCGGTTTTTCGCAATTTGGTGTGGTCGACTGAGCGGGTCAACGCACGCGGCGGCGTGAAGCTGCTGGGCGGGCCGCGCAATTTGCTGATTGAGCGCTACGACAGCAAGGGCCAGAACGAAGAAGCGCTCAGCGCCTTGCGCGCCGCGATTGACGACGGCGTGACGGTGATCGCGCAGGGCAATTCCTCCGCAACGGCTGCAGTATTGATTGATGCGATCAATAAGCACAACGAGCGTGAGCCCGCCAAGCGTGTACTGTTTTTGAATTACTCGGCGGTGGACCCGTCGCTGACGAATGAAAAGTGCAGCTTTTGGCATTTCAGGTTTGACGCCCATGCCGACATGCGCATGACGGCATTGATGGAGGTTTTCAAAGACGACAAAAGCATCAAAAGCGTTTACTTGATTGGTCAGGACTACAGCTTTGGCCAGTCAGTTTTGAAGGAAGCGCGCAGGCAGATCACGGCCCAACGATCAGACGTGCAAATCGTCGGCGACGAGCTGCACCCGCTGGGTCGTGTCAAAGACTTTATTCCCTACGCTGCCAAAATCAAGGCCAGCGGTGCGCAGGCAGTGCTCACAGGCAACTGGGGCAATGACCTGACGCTGCTGATCAAGGCCGCCAGAGATGTCGGTTTTGAAGGCAAGTTCTACACCTTTTATGGCAACGCACTCGGTGCGCCCGCTGCAATTGGTGAGGCAGGCGTCGGCAAAGTGATTGCTGTGGCGGAGTGGTTTCCAAACGCCTCCGGTGCGCCGTCAGAAGCCTTCTACCAGTCGTTTCGCCAACGCTTCCCCGCGGCGAAAGACGACTACGTTCACATGCGGATGCAAATGGTGATTGAGGCGCTGGCGCAAAGCATTGAAAAAGCTGGGTCAACTGAAGCGGGCGCTGTGGCGGCACAAATGGAAAAAGCAACAGTCACGATGGCTGGACAAACCGGGGCGATGCGGGCCAGTGACCACCAGTTTCAGCAGCCTTTGCTGGTGGCGCAAATGGGTAAGCTGGGTGACGCTGGCGTCAAGTTTGATGTCGAAGGCTCGGGGTTTGGTTTTAAGGTGATCAAGACGATCGCAAGCGACAAGGCCGCGATGGCGACGAGCTGCAAGATGGTAAGACCTTAGAAAGCGGAAGCATTTGAACAAGGAGGTCAAGGAGATCAACAAGATCAAGGAGGAAAAAAGACAGAGAGGATCACCGTAAAAATTCTTCGGATGCTCCTTTTGTATGCCTTCTGCACTCCTCCTGCACTCCTCCTGCATTCCTCCTTCATTCCTCATGTTTTCCTCCTTGATCTCCTGACCTCCTTGTTCAAAAAAGCCTCTGAATCCGAAAGCACCGAATGCGACAAGCCGTTCTGAATTTAGAAGAATCCATGATCCGCCAGGTCGCCAACGCGGGCATGGGGCGTACTGACGTGCTCAAGTTCTGGTTTGGTGAGAGTGATGAAGCCACGCCGCAATTTATTCGTGATGCAGCCGTGCAGTCGCTGCAAAACGGCGAAACTTTTTACGCTCAAAACCTGGGGCTGCCCGAGCTGCGCGAAGCCATTGCCAACTACGCAACTGGTCTGCGCACCGCCGGGGCGCAGGTCATCACTTCAAACCGCGTTGCAGTGACCGCTGGTGGCGTGAATGCACTCATGGTGACAGTGCAAGCGCTAGTCAACAGCGGTGACGAAGTCGTGGTCATCACGCCCGTTTGGCCTAACCTGACTGGTCAGCCCGCCATCATGGGCGCGGTAGTCAAGTCGGTGAGCTTAAAGCCCCTCGCAGGCCAATGGCAACTTGATTTGAACGAGCTGTTAGCTGCAGTGACTTCCACCACAAAACTGCTGGTGATCAATGCACCCAACAACCCGACTGGCTGGACGCTCACAAGAGCTGAGCAGGAAGTCATTTTGGCGCATTGCCGAAAAACGGGTACGTGGATTTTGGCGGACGAAGTGTACGAGCGGCTCTACTTTGAGCCAACACCGAACGGTTGTGCTCCAAGCTTTCTGGATGTTTCTGAAATTGACGACCGCCTGGTCGTCGTCAATAGTTTTTCAAAAAGCTTTTTAATGACCGGCTGGCGCTTGGGCTGGCTGGTGATGCCGCCCGCCATGACCGAACAAGTTGGCAAATTGCTCGAATACAACACCTCGTGCTCGCCAGTGTTTATCCAAAAAGCGGGTTTGGTGGCGATTGAGCGGACGCTGGACATTACGCCGCGCATCGTTGCCCAACTGAAAATCTGTCGCGACACGTTGTTACCGCTGCTTGCGGCCGTGCCTGGGGTGCAAGTTGCGCCCGCCAAGGGCGGCATGTACGCATTTTTCAGGCTGGAAGACCAATTAAAGTACGCGGATTCTTTGCGCGTCGCCAAGCGCCTGGTCCACGAGGCGGGTTTGGGTTTGGCACCAGGCAATGCATTTATGGTTAATCCTGGGCCAGAATCCCAAGGCTGGCTGCGCTGGTGCTTTGCCAGCCAGGACGTAAGCCGTTTGGGCCAGGGTGTTGCCCGACTTGAACGTTGGCTTGGGCTATAATCAAAGGCTTTGCTGGGCATCCCGCCTGGCAATTCACGACGATAACGGCTGCATTCATCACTGAAAAAGCTGTATCGATCGCAAGTTGCACCAAGGTGCAGAGAGACTTTTTATGATCGCAAAATCCATCAAGGCTGAAATCGTTCAGTCCAACGCACGTGCCCCAGGCGACACGGGTAGCCCTGAAGTTCAAGTCGGCTTGCTGACTGGCCGCATCAACGAATTGACGCCGCACTTTAAAACCCACGCTAAAGACCATCACGGCCGACGCGGTTTGCTGCGCATGGTCAGCCGTCGCCGTAAGCTGCTGGACTACCTGAAGTCTAAAGACGCTGCCCGCTACACCGCACTGATTGCCAAGCTTGGCCTGCGCAAGTAAGCATTAAATTTATTGAAAACGCCTGAGTTAGTTACCTAGCTCAGGCGTTTTTTACTTTAAAACAATCGGAAAAAATTTCGAAGACATTCGGAACAACGGCAAAAAGAGTTCGCGCTGTGTCATTCCAGCAAATTCACTGCACAAAACAGATGGTTTTTGGCAGGTATTTTTTGGAATGGCATCGTTCTCAATAGCAGCAGTTCCGGGCCTCGCACACTGCCTCAAGTGTGTTGAATCTCTGGAGATAGAACATGAGCATTTTTAACAAAGTTAGCAAAACCTTCCAGTGGGGCCAGCACACGGTCACGATGGAAACCGGTGAAATTGCCCGCCAATCCGGCGGCGCGGTCATGCTGGACATGGACGGCACCGTGGTGCTGGCCACCGTCGTTGCCAAAACCTCGGCCAAGCCTGGGCAGGATTTTTTCCCGTTGACGGTTGACTACTTAGAAAAGACATACGCTGCTGGCCGCATCCCCGGCAGCTTCTTCAAACGTGAAGGCCGCCCGAGCGAGTTTGAAACGTTGACGTCGCGGCTGATCGACCGCCCGATTCGCCCGCTGTTTCCCGAAGGCTTTTTGAACGAAGTTCAAGTGGTGATTCATGTGTTGTCACTCAACCCTGAAGTTGAGGGCGATATTCCTGCGTTGATCGCATCAAGCGCCGCCTTGGCAATCTCTGGTATTCCATTCAACGGCCCCATTGGTGCGGCTCGCGTAGCCTACATTGACGGCCAGTACGTCCTGAACCCAGGCAAGACCCAGCTTAAAGATTCCAAAATGGACCTGGTGGTGGCCGGAACCGAAGCCGCAGTGCTGATGGTTGAGTCTGAAGCCCAACAGCTCAGCGAAGAAATTATGCTGGCTGCGATTGTTTATGGCCACGAGCAAGGCAACATTGCAATTAACGCGATTCACGACTTGGTTCGTGACGCAGGCAAGCCGGTCTGGGACTGGAAAGCCCCGGCCAAAGATGAGCCACTGATTGCCAAAGTGGGCGCACTGGCTGAGGAAAAAATGCGTGCTGCCTACCAGATTCGCAACAAGCAGGCCCGCACGCAAGCGACGCGTGAAGTGACCGCGCTGACCAAAGCCGGCCTGAAAACCGACGGTGTTGAATTTGACAGCGTTGCGGTTGAAAGCATGTTGTTCGACATCGAGGCCAAAATCGTCCGTAGCCAAATCTTGGCAGGCGAGCCGCGCATCGACGGTCGCGACACGCGTACCGTTCGCGCCATTGAAATTCGTAACTCTGTGCTGCCACGCACCCACGGTTCAGCCTTGTTCACACGCGGTGAAACCCAGGCGCTGGTGGTGACCACTCTCGGCACTGAGCGTGACGCACAGCGCATTGACGCACTGAGCGGGGACTACGAAGACCGCTTCATGCTGCACTACAACATGCCTCCGTTCGCCACTGGCGAAACCGGTCGTGTGGGTTCACCAAAACGCCGCGAGATCGGCCACGGCCGCCTTGCAAAGCGCGCACTGATCGCCGTGTTGCCAACAAAAGAAGAATTTCCGTACACCATGCGCGTGGTCAGCGAGATCACCGAGTCCAACGGCTCGTCGTCGATGGCTTCGGTCTGCGGCGGCTGCCTGAGCCTGATGGACGCTGGCGTGCCGATGAAAGCGCACGTGGCCGGTATCGCCATGGGTTTGATCAAGGACGACAACCGCTTTGCCGTGTTGACCGACATCCTGGGTGACGAAGATCATCTGGGCGACATGGACTTCAAGGTGGCGGGCACTACGTTCGGTATCACCGCGCTGCAGATGGACATCAAAATTCAGGGCATCACCAAAGAAATCATGCAGGTCGCATTGGCTCAGGCCAAAGAAGCCCGCATGCACATCCTCGGCAAAATGCAGGAAGCCATGGGCGCTGCCAAAACCGAGGTGTCCGACTTCGCACCTCGCCTGTACGTGATGAAGATCAACCCGGACAAGATCCGCGACGTGATCGGCAAAGGCGGCGCTGTAATTCGCGCGTTGACCGAAGAAACCGGCACACAGATCAACATCGAGGAAGATGGCACCATTACCATCGCGTCAAACGACAGCGCCAAGGCAGACGAGGCCAAGCGCCGCATTGCCGAGATCACCGCTGAAGTTGAAATTGGCAAAGTGTATGAAGGCCCGGTCACCAAAATTCTGGACTTTGGCGCACTCATCAACCTGCTGCCAGGCAAAGACGGTTTGCTGCACATCAGCCAAATTGCACACGAGCGGGTTGAGCGTGTGCAGGACTACCTGAAAGAAGGCCAAATCGTCAAAGTCAAGGTCATGGAAACCGACGAAAAAGGCCGCGTTAAGCTGTCAATGAAGGCACTGCTGGATCGCCCGACGCAAGATCAGGATCGCGGTTAATCTAGATCGCTATTGTTTTTATAGCTGCTTGCGCCTGATTTCATTGGGCTGGCGGCTTAAAACATATCTAAAAAGCATGAAAACTGTCGAAATTAGCGCTTTTGGTGCCCCTGAGGTGCTGCGATTGGCTGAACGCCCTGCGCCCGTAGCTGGCGTGGGCGAGCTGCTGATTCGCGTGAGTGCTTCGGGCATCAATCGGCCTGATGTGTTGCAGCGCACCGGCAACTATCCCGTGCCGCCGGGAGCATCGGATATTCCGGGGCTTGAAGTGGCTGGCGTGGTTGTTTCTGGCGATGCCCAGGCGATGGCTGCTGGCGGCTTCAAAGTCGGCGACCGCGTTTGTGCGCTGGTCGCGGGCGGCGGTTATGCAGAGCTGTGCGTTGCACCAGTGGGGCAATGTTTGTCTGTGCCCGCTGGATTGACCGACATTGAAGCAGCATCCTTGCCCGAAACATTCTTCACGGTTTGGAGCAACGTGTTTGAGCGGGCTTACTTGTCCAAAGGTGAAACGCTGTTGATTCAAGGTGGCTCCAGCGGCATTGGCGTCACGGCGATTCAAATCGCCAAAGCGCTTGGCGCGACAGTGATCGTGACTGCTGGCAGTGACGAAAAATGCGCCGCTTGCTTGGCTTTGGGCGCAGACCATGCCATCAACTATAAAACCGCCGACTTTGCCGAAGAGGTCAAAAAGCTCACGAATGGCAAGGGCGTGAACGTCATTCTGGACATGGTCGCAGGCAGCTACGTGGCTCGTGAAATCGAATGCATGGCTGAAGATGGCCGCTTGGTCATTATTGCCGTGCAGGGCGGCATCAAAGCTGAGTTCAATGCGGGTTTGGTACTGCGCAAACGCTTGACGATCACTGGTTCAACCTTGCGCCCGCGCTCGCTTGAATTTAAAACCGCGATCGCCAAGGCGCTCCGGGAAGAGGTTTGGCCTTTGCTGGAAAGCGGCGCGATCAAGCCTGTCATTCACAGCACCTTTGCGGCGGGCGACGCAGCCAAAGCGCACACACTGATGGAGTCGAACCAGCACATTGGCAAGATTGTTTTGACTTGGGACGCCCTATGAAAAAACTGATTGCAGGCAACTGGAAGATGAATGGCAACGTGGCTGCCAATGAAGCCTTGATGGCTGCGCTCGCCCAAGGAATGTCCATCAAGCCTGCTTGTGACGTTGCTGTTTGCGTTCCGGCGCCTTACTTTGCACAGCTTCAATCGTTAAAAATCGCCGCTATTGATCTGGGCTCGCAAGATGTATCAGCCCAGGCCTGGGGTGCCTACACGGGTGAAGTCAGCGCAGCGATGCTGAAAGAATTCGGTGTGCGTTACGCCATTGTTGGCCACTCAGAACGTCGCCAATACCACTGTGAAACCGACGCATTGGTCGCGGACAAAGCCAAAGCCGCCTTGGCCGCTGGTATTACACCCATCGTGTGCGTAGGCGAAACATTGGCCGAGCGAGAAGCAGGGCGTACACAAGAAGTTGTCAAACGCCAGCTTGCAGCTGTCATTCACGTCAACGGCCATTGCATCAGCGAAATCGTAGTGGCGTATGAGCCTGTTTGGGCGATTGGCACCGGTAAAACTGCGTCACCCGAAAAGGCGCAAGCCGTCCACGCGGTGCTGCGTGCGCAATTAAAGGCCGCGACTGACCAATCGGCGCGGGTCAAAATTTTGTACGGTGGCAGCATGAATGCCGCCAACGCGGCCAGTCTTTTGTCGCAACCCGACATTGACGGTGGCTTGATTGGTGGTGCATCACTCAAAGCCGCAGATTTTTTATCAATTATTACTGCAGCCAAATAAATACGGGCGCAAGCAGCTATTAAATCGGGAGTTAATAAATATGAATATGAACATCGTCCTAACCATCGTCTTGGCAGTGCAAATGCTGTCTGCCATCGTCATGATCGGCTTGGTATTAGTACAGCACGGTAAAGGTGCAGATATGGGTGCAGCATTTGGCAGCGGCGGCTCCGGTAGCCTGTTTGGTGCCAGCGGCAGCGCCAATTTTTTATCGCGTTCCACGGGCGTTTTAGCTGCAGTGTTTTTTGCATGCACGCTGCTCTTGGCGTATTTCGGCAATGCACAGCCCCGTAGCACAGGTACCAGCGTACTGGACGGCGCTGCGGTGGTCGCACCAGCGCCGCTCAATGCAGCCTCAGCCGTTGGAGCCGCTGCGCAAATTCCGGCAACCACAGTGCCACCAGCTGCCAGCGTTACTGCGCCCGCAGTTGCAGCTTCAGGCGTTGGCCAAATCCCCACGAAATAAGCTCGATTTGCACTTGTTCCCTTCTGGTAAGAGGTTAGTTTCAGGGTAAACTCTGATGTTGTCTGGTCAGCTAAAAATCGCAAGGTTTCCTCTCGCCAGCCAGACATTTA
The DNA here is from genome assembly GCA_031431575.1 of Polaromonas sp. Taxonomy (GTDB): domain Bacteria; phylum Pseudomonadota; class Gammaproteobacteria; order Burkholderiales; family Burkholderiaceae_C; genus Polaromonas. Next base: position 5,450 of record JANPDQ010000479.1, on the reverse strand, counting down.
AAAACCGCGGACGTGGTGAAATTGGTAGACACGCTATCTTGAGGGGGTAGTGCCGAAAGGTGTGCGAGTTCGAGTCTCGCCGTCCGCACCAGATCAAAGCCATCCAGCTTGCCAGCTGGATCGCCCTTAATCTTTAAAACCGGCTTTATTGCATCGAACTGAAGATGAACCTCGATCAATACCTTCCCGTTCTTCTTTTCATTCTGGTTGGGGTCTTCGTTGGCGTGGTGCCTCAGGTGCTGGGCCGCTTGCTCGGTCCGGTTCGCCCTGACGCTGAGAAAAACTCTCCCTACGAATGCGGCTTCGAGGCCTTTGAAGATGCCCGCATGAAGTTCGACGTTCGTTACTACCTCGTAGCAATTCTTTTTATTCTTTTTGACCTTGAAATCGCCTTTCTCTTTCCGTGGGCTGTTGCACTAAAAGACATCGGCGCGGTCGGCTTTTGGTCGGTAATGGTTTTCCTCGGCATTCTGGTTGTGGGGTTTATCTACGAGTGGAAAAAAGGCGCACTGGATTGGGAATGAAAATCAAGGTTTTCCACGGAGCGCGACAAAAGGTTTTGTATGTCACTTGAAGGTGTATTCAACGAAGGTTTCATGACCACGAGCTACGACTCGGTGGTCAACTGGGCCAAGACAGGTTCGCTCTGGCCCATGACGTTTGGCCTGGCTTGCTGTGCTGTTGAGATGATGCACGCAGGTGCTGCGCGTTACGACCTCGACCGTTTTGGCATGCTGTTTCGCCCGAGCCCGCGCCAATCTGATTTGATGATTGTGGCTGGTACGCTGTGCAACAAAATGGGCCCAGCCCTGCGCAAGGTGTACGACCAGATGTCTGAGCCGCGCTGGGTGTTGTCGATGGGTTCATGCGCCAACGGCGGTGGCTACTACCACTACAGTTATTCAGTGGTTCGCGGCTGTGACCGAATCGTGCCAGTGGATGTTTACGTGCCGGGCTGCCCGCCGACAGCCGAGGCGCTGATGTACGGCATCATCCAGTTGCAGCAAAAAATCCGCCGCACCAACACGATTGCGAGGGCTTGATGTTTGCAGTGACGTCAAATGCTCCCGCAAATGCACAGCAAATCAGCGATGCTGTTTCAGGCGTACTCGGGGACAAGCTTAAAAGTATCAGTACTGCATTCGGTGAAGTCACTGCAACCGTGAAAGCCGCTGACTACTTGGCTGCCGCAACTTTGCTGCGTGATGCAGCAGGCTGCAAATTTGAGCAACTGATTGACCTGTGCGGAATTGATTATTCAGAGTACAAAGACGGGCAGTACGACGGCCTGCGATATTGCGTTGCAACGCATTTGCTATCAGTGAGTTTGAACCAACGCCTGCGCCTGAAAGTATTTTGTGCAGATGATGACTTTCCGGTAGTTGATTCAGTCAACGACATATGGAATGCAGCCAATTGGTTTGAGCGTGAAGCGTTCGATTTGTTTGGCATTATTTTTGAAGGCCACAACGATTTGCGCCGCATCTTGACAGACTACGGTTTTATCGGGCATCCCTTCCGCAAAGACTTCCCGACCACGGGCAATGTTGAAATGCGTTATGACCCTGAGCAAAAGCGCGTGATTTACCAGCCCGTCACCATCGAGATGCGTGAAATCACACCGCGCGTGATCCGCGAAGAAAACTACGGTGGTAATCATCAGAAGGTTGGGCATGGCTGAAATCAAGAACTACACCTTGAACTTTGGCCCGCAACACCCGGCAGCCCACGGCGTGTTGCGCTTGGTGTTGGAGCTTGACGGCGAAGTCATCCAGCGTGCTGACCCGCACATTGGACTGCTGCACCGCGCCACAGAAAAGCTGGCCGAGAGCAAAACCTATATCCAGTCACTGCCCTACATGGACAGGCTCGACTACGTGTCGATGATGTCCAACGAGCAGGCTTACTGTCTGGCGATTGAGAAATTGATCGGCGTTGATGTTCCTGTGCGCGCGCAATACATCCGCGTGATGTACGCGGAAATCACCCGCCTGCTGAACCATCTGCTGTGGCTGGGTGCGCATGGATTTGACTGCGGTGCGATGAACATTCTGATTTATTGCTTCCGAGAACGTGAGTCCTTGTTTGACATGTATGAAGCGGTGTCGGGCGCGCGGATGCATGCGGCTTATTTTCGGCCGGGCGGCGTGTACCGTGACCTGCCTGAAACCATGCCGCAGTACAAAGTCAGCAAGGTCAAGAACGCCAAGGCGATTGAAGCATTGAACGAAAACCGCCAGGGGTCGTTGCTCGATTTCATTGAAGACTTCTGCAACAAATTTCCCGGTTATGTTGACGAATATGAAACCCTGTTGACAGACAACCGCATATGGAAGCAGCGTACCGTGGGCGTAGGTGTGGTGTCGCCAGAGCGTGCCTTGGCACTCGGGTTTACTGGCCCAATGCTGCGCGGTTCAGGCTTTGCGTGGGACTTGCGCAAACAACAGCCGTATGACGTCTACGACAAGATGGACTTTGATATTCCTGTCGGCAAAACCGGTGATTGCTATGACCGCTACCTGGTTCGCATTGAAGAAATGCGCCAGTCCAACCGCATCATCCAGCAATGCATTGCGTGGTTGCGCGTGAATCCCGGCCCGGTCATCACCAGCAACCACAAGGTAGCAGCGCCTGACCGCGAATCGATGAAGTCCAACATGGAAGAGCTGATTCACCATTTCAAACTCTTCACAGAAGGTTTTCATGTGCCAGAAGGTGAAGCCTATGCGGCGGTTGAGCACCCAAAGGGCGAGTTCGGTATTTACATCGTCAGCGATGGCGCCAACAAGCCCTACCGTTTGAAAATTCGCCCACCAGGCTTTTCACATTTGGCAGCGATGGACGAAATGTCGCGTGGCCACATGATTGCCGACGCGGTAGCTGTGATTGGCACGATGGACATTGTTTTCGGTGAAATTGACCGCTAATCCAAGTATTTATCAAGATGATTTCCGAACAAGCACAAATTCGATTCGCGCGCGAAGTCGCCAAATACCCGGCTGACCAAAAGCAGTCAGCAGTGATGGCCTGCCTGACCATTGTTCAAGAAGAGCAGGGCTATGTCAGCGCTGACAGCGAAAAGGCAGTGGCCGACTATTTAGGCATGGCGCCGATTGCTGTGCATGAAGTCACCACGTTCTACAACATGTACAACCAGCAGCCGGTCGGCAAGTACAAGTTGAACGTGTGTACCAACCTGCCATGTCATTTGCGTGATGGTGCTGTGGCGTTGAAGCACCTGGAGCACAAGCTGGGCATTTCCCTGGGTGAAACTACGCCTGATGGCTTGTTCACTTTGCAGCAGTCGGAATGCCTGGGCGCTTGCGCTGATTCCCCGGTCATGCTGGTCAATGACTTGACCATGTGCAGCTTCATGAGCAATGAAAAACTGGATCAGCTGATTGCTGGTCTGCAAACTGCTGAGGCAAAAAACCAATGACAGTATCTGTGAGTTCCGTCATCAGCCAAGAGGGCAAGAACGTGTTGTCGCAATTCGCAGCGACAGGCGTGCAAAGCAGCTTTCATGGCCGCCACATCAGTCCGCAAATCATGGCGGACTTGAACGGCAGCAACTGGCGCTTGAAAGATTATGAAATGCGTGGTGGCTATCAGGCGCTGCGAAAAATACTCGCGCAAGGTGAGGGCGCGGGAATGACGCCTGACCAGGTGATCGCCGAGGTCAAATTAGGTGGTTTGCGAGGTCGGGGTGGTGCAGGATTCCCCACAGGCTTGAAGTGGAGCTTTATGCCGCGTCAGTTCCCTGGCCAAAAGTATCTGGTTTGCAATTCAGATGAAGGCGAGCCGGGAACGTGTAAGACCGTGACATCATGCAGTTCAACCCGCACAGCGTGATTGAAGGCATGGCGATTGCCGCTTATGCGATGGGAATCACCGTGGGCTACAACTACATTCACGGCGAGATTTTTGCGACCTACCAGCGTTTTGAAGAAGCTCTGGAAGAAGCCCGTGCTGCAGGATTCTTGGGCGATAAAATTTTGGGCAGCAGCTTTAGCTTCCAGTTGCATGCGTCGCATGGTTTTGGTGCCTATATTTGCGGTGAAGAAACCGCCTTGCTTGAATCACTTGAAGGCAAAAAGGGTCAGCCACGCTTCAAGCCGCCTTTTCCGGCCAGCTTTGGTCTGTACGGTAAGCCGACGACGATTAACAACACCGAAACATTCGCGGCCGTCCCCTGGCTGATTCGCAATGGTGGGCAAGCGTATCTGGAATGCGGTAAACCAAATAATGGCGGCACCAAAATTTACTCGGTGTCTGGTGATGTCGAATGGCCGGGCAATTACGAAGTGCCGCTCGGCACACCATTCGCCAAATTATTGGAACTGGCTGGCGGTGTTCGAGGTGCTGCCCAGGGCCGGACCCTCAAGGCTGTAATCCCCGGTGGTTCTTCTGCCCCCGTGTTGCCCGCAGCCATCATGATGGAATGCACGATGGACTACGACTCGATTGCCAAGGCCGGCTCGATGCTTGGCTCAGGCGCTGTCATCGTCATGGACGATACCCGCTGCATGGTCGAATCACTCAAGCGCTTGTCATACTTTTACATGCATGAGTCATGTGGCCAATGCACGCCGTGCCGCGAGGGCACGGGCTGGCTCTGGCGCATGGTGGACCGCATTCACACGGGCAAAGGCAAGCCAACAGACCTTGACTTGCTCAACTCAGTGGCAGACAACATTCAGGGCCGCACCATTTGCGCGTTGGGCGATGCCGCCGCCATGCCGGTGCGCGCCATGATCAAGCACTTTCGCCGTGAGTTTGAAGCCATGATTCCAGCAACGCCAGTTGCTATGGCTCAAAGCGCATAAACAAGATATCAGGTCGCTTAAACTTATGATTGAAATCCAATTAGACGGCCAGAGAGTCGATGTGCTCGAAGGCAGCACGATCATGCATGCGGCTGAAAAAGCGGGTACCTATATTCCGCATTTTTGCTATCACAAGAAGCTGTCCATTGCGGCCAACTGCCGTATGTGCCTGGTAGATGTTGAAAAAGCGCCAAAGCCGATGCCAGCGTGCGCCACGCCAGTAACGCAGGGCATGATTGTTCACACCAAGAATGACAAGGCCATCAAGGCGCAAAAAGGTGTGATGGAGTTTTTGCTGATCAACCACCCACTGGACTGCCCGATTTGCGATCAGGGCGGTGAGTGCCAGTTGCAGGACTTGGCTGTGGGTTACGGCGGCAGCGGCTCGCGCTACGAAGAGGAAAAACGTGTCGTTGCCTACAAGGACGTCGGCCCGCTGGTTTCCATGCAGGAAATGAGCCGCTGCATTCACTGCACTCGCTGCGTGCGCTTCGGCCAAGAAGTCGCTGGCGTGATGGAGTTGGGTATGTCGCACCGCGGCGAGCATGCCGAAATCGAGACTTTCGTCGGTATGTCGGTAGACTCTGAACTCTCAGGCAACATGATTGACATTTGCCCGGTCGG
>JANPDQ010000478.1:0-3738 GCA_031431575.1 Polaromonas sp. | reverse complement strand
ATTTGACTTAAAAACGGGCCTGCAACAACGCCTACTGCTTGCGCTGCACAAACAGGTTGCGCTTGGCGTCTTCTGGGTAGGCAAACGTTACCGCGCCGTTTTTTACCATGCCTAGCACCAGCATGTTGGGTGTTACGGCGTCGTGGTCATCCTTGGTGAAGGGCTGCTCGTAGGTTGCTACTACGCCGTAGTACACGCGATTTTTGCTTTCCAGCGCGTTTTTGATCGCCGTGCCGCTCAGGTTACCGTCACGAACGCCAAACAATGAATACAGCAGGATGTACACCGAGTCATACCCCTGCGCGGCGGCTACTGGCACGGTGATTTTGCTGAGCTTGTATTTGCGTGCGTAGGCGGTTAAAAAAGACGCGCGGCGCTCGTTGCTGGGCTCGGCAATGAAGGTTTGCGCCATCATTGCGCCCTCGGCGGCGTCTTTGCCGCCGTCGATAAAAAACGGAAACGACAGCGGCCACGCGCCAACTTGCGGGACCTTCCAGCCCATGGCTTTGCGGCCGTTGGCTATCACTGCGTTTTCTGGCCCAACCGTCATGCTGAAAATAACGTCAGCCCCCGCTGCGCGCGCGGCAGTTAGCTCGGCGCTTAAGTCTTTTACAGCAACCGGAAACCGCGCAACGTACACCGCTTCAAGGTTCTTGGCCTTCAGTGCGGTAACGATGTCTTTCAAGCCCGCCTCGCCATAGCCAGACGTGTCGGCAAATACGGCAACTTTGCTCCAGCCGCGCTTGACGATGTCATTGACGACAAACGGAACCTGAATCGAGTCTTTTGCCGACGTGCGAAAAATGTAGCTCTCAGCGGCTGGGTATTTTGCAGTCAAAGGCGTGCCGGTAGAGCAGGGAATGATCAGCGGCATTTTGGCGTTTTGGAAAACATCGAGAGACTTGGCGGCAACACCGGTGTTGCAAAACCCGAGCGTGACCGCAACTTTTTCTGCCACCAGCTCTTGTGACATTTTCAGGCCGATATCGGGGTTGCCCTGGTCGTCTTTGATGACCAACTCAAACTTGCGGCCCAAATAGCCGCCGACCGCGTTGATCTCATCAACCGCATGTGCAATGCCGTTGCGCATAGGGATGCCAAAGTCAGACGAGCCACCAGTAAATGGGCCAATCACGCCGATTTTGAGCGTGCTGCCCGCAACCGGGGCCGACGCGGCGGGGGCGGGGGATTGCGCTTGCACTGGTGCGCTCAGGGATACAGATGCAACCAGTGCAAGTACGGCGCAACGAATAAACGGCGGGCAAGGCAGCGACTGGATGGCTGACAGGCAATGAAAGGTGGTCATGGGCATGGGCTTGGCCTTGGGTGTTTGAAATTTGGGGCAACGTGGCAGCGTGGCAGCGTGGCAGCGTGGCAGCGTGGCAACATGGCTTCGTGGTGTTTGCATGGGCTTAGCCACGAGCTTAAGCATGTCTAACCCATTGTTACCTATCGCTTTCCCGAAAGTGCAGAACGCCGTACATATTGCGCAGCGCAGTGCTGCAGAAAATCCGAATACTATATTTTTAGTACTTCTGCATGTTTGTGTCCCTTAGTACACATATTGCTTCGGTTGGTGTTTTGAGCACGCTTGGGTGCCGTCCGACGTTTTCAGATTTCATACGCCTACGTGTTCTGCGCTGCGTTGCGCTGAAGATAAAGCATGGTCAAACTCAAAAAACTAGCCGATCCACCAAAGCAAGGGGCAAAGGTTGGCAAACCACACACCCCGCACGATGCTGCAATTGAAGCGCGGCTGGAAATGCCGAACGAGCGTGATGAGTCTGTGGCCATGACGCCTGCCAAACCTGACCCAGTGATTCAACAGGCAGCGGTAGACGTTGCGCGGGGTTTGCAAGACACCAGCAGCGGCGCAGAGCTCAATCGCGCTTACAAAAAATTGAAGTGACGCGCGACGGGCCAAGGCATTTCAGGGCGCCCGTACCGGGCTTATTCCTGAGCCGGAAAGTGCGTCATTGCCCACGCCATTTGTTGCGCCATTCAAAGCAGCACTTACTGGCGCACTGGCCGCACGCGCACCCATGCGCTCAGACATCCAGCGCAGCAAATCCAGCCACATTTGGCGCATCTCAGAGTCAAGCGGGGTACGGGTGGAGTTGGGCAGCTCGACGGTGACAACAGGTATGCCTTTGTGCACGCCGCCGTAGTTGCCCAGCGAGCCTGGAAATATGCCGACCTGGTCCAAATACAAGCGGCCAAGTTTTGACGGCGGCACAAAGCCTGGCCGCGCGGGGCCGTCGAAGTCCAGCACGCCGTACGGTGCGTGAATACTCACAATCAGGTTGGGCTTAAAGCGCTGCATTTCTTCATGCAAAAATTTTGATTCAGGCTCAGACAGCGGCTGTGTGCCGGGGTAGCGGCGCGGGTCTTTTTTGGTGCGCTGTTCCCAATAAATTTTGGCGTCGCGCTGCCAGTTGGGGGTCGGAAAGTTGCGGTTTAAATCCACACCGTTGGCGTTGACCCGGCGTGGTGGCTGGTTGAACAAACCATCAGGGTTCAGCGCTGGAATAAACCGCCAATGCACCGGCTGCGGCATGTCAAACGCGCTTAAGCCCGCCAACTGCAGCCAGTGCAGCGCCACCGACGCAGACGACGGCTCATCGCCATGAATGGCGCCAATGACCAGCACGCGCAAGGTAGCGCTTTCAGCCTTGATGTCGCGCATCCAGATCGTGCGGCCTGCAACCGAGCGCACTGGGCCTGCCACAAGCTTGGCGGCGTCGCACATGGCGCGTTTGACGTTGGGCAGCCGGGCTGCAAACTCCTCACACGGCGGGGCTGCATGGGCTTGGGTCAGACCTGAAAACAAAGCAGCAAGCAAGCAGATAGAGCGGGGGAAATGCATGCGCAATTTTAGGCCACGCGTTGGGTGTAAGCGCTTCACACCGCTTTGCTGCACTCAGGCAAAATACGCGGCTACTAGATCGTTGATATGCAGATTTCCCAACCCATACTTAAAGCACAACCCCCCGGTTTTTCAGCAACTGAATTTCGCGCATCGCTGGGCATGTTTGCCACCGGCGTCACCATCGTCACAGCGCGCACCGCCAGCGGCGAGCTGGTCGGGCTGACCGCCAATTCATTCAATTCTGTATCGCTCACGCCGCCGCTGGTGTTGTGGAGCCTGGCGCAAGCTGCCAGCTCAATGGCGGCATTTTCAACAGGCTCGCACTACGCCATTAATATTCTGGCGGCCGACCAAAAAGAGCTGGCCGAGCGCTTTGCCAGCAAACGCGCTGACCGCTGGGACGGCGTGGCCTTTACCGACGGCGTAGCGGGCGCGCCGGTGCTGACTGGTGCAGTTGCCACCTTTGAATGCTTTAACCGCAGCCGCTATACCGAAGGCGACCATGTGATCTTTGTGGGGGAAGTAGAGCACTGCCGCCACGAGCCGAATGCGGCGCCGTTGCTGTATCACGGCGGCAAGTTTTATACCGAGCATCCGCTTTAATTCTGCATTCAAAATTTAAAACTGCACACCATGACCGAACCCACTGCGACCCCACTTGAGGCCACTCCAACAGCCCCGCGCCCCGACCTGCCCGACCAACTCTCAACCGACACCCGCAGCCCGCACCACATCCCCGCGATTTTTGAGCACGCCGTCGGCATTCGCTTTAACGGCAAAGAGCGCTTCGACGTAGAGGCTTACTGCATCAGCGAAGGTTGGATCAAAGTGCCAGTCGGCAAAAAAGTAGACCGCCAGGGCTTTCCGCT
>JANPDQ010000477.1:0-1712 GCA_031431575.1 Polaromonas sp. | reverse complement strand
TCAGGCGTATGCCTAGGGCGATAGATGCATGGTCTTTGGCCATCATGCCAGCGCCTACTGCTGTGGCCAGGCCTTGAGGTGTCATGTCTTGGCTCTTTTATCAATCACGCGGCGCGACTTGCCGGTTTGCGTGCGCTCAATCGCTCCAGGTTGCAGTACGCTGACCCTAGCGCTGATACCGACGAGGTTTTTTATGCGTGATTCAAGTGCTGTCTTGATGGAATTTACATCGCTGGCCGGCGAGTTCGCAGCCGTACTTTGCAATTCGGTCAAGACCTCAACTTCGTCCAGATGGCCGCTGCGCGTGACCAGCACCTGGTACAGCGCTGTCAGTTCCGGGTGGGCCAGCACCAATTCTTCAATTTGCGTGGGGAACACATTAACCCCGCGAATAATCAGCATGTCGTCAGACCGGCCAACAATCTTACCCATGCGCCTGAATGCGCGTGAAGTGGGGGCGAGCAGCCGCGTCAAGTCCCGCGTGCGGTAGCGAATGATGGGAAACGCCTCTTTGGTTAATGAGGTGAACACCAGCTCGCCTTCTTCACCATCAGCCACCAGCTCGCCCGTGTCAGGGTTGATGATTTCCGGGTAAAAATGGTCTTCCCAAATCACCGGGCCGTCTTTGGATTCGACGCACTCGCTGGCAACGCCGGGGCCCATGACTTCAGACAGGCCGTAAATATCCACCGCGTCCATGTCGGCGGCAGCTTCAATGTCGTGGCGCATGGCGTTGGTCCAGGGTTCGGCGCCAAAAATGCCAATTTCAAGCGACGACTTTTTTACGTCCAGCCCCAGCCGCGCATATTCTTCGATGATGACCTGCATATACGACGGCGTGACCATGATGATGCGCGGCTTGAAGTCTTCAATGAGTTGCACCTGCTTTTCAGTTTGCCCGCCCGACATGGGGATGACGGTGCAGCCCAAACGCTCAGCACCGTAATGCGCGCCCAGCCCGCCCGTGAATAGGCCGTAGCCATACGAGATATGCACCATGTCACCGGCCCGCCCACCGGCTGCGCGAATCGAACGCGCAACCAGGTCGGCCCAGTTGCTGATGTCGTTCGCGGTGTAGCCCACCACCGTCGGTTTGCCCGTGGTGCCCGACGAGGCGTGAATGCGCACGACTTGTGATCGCGGCACAGCAAACATACCAAACGGGTAGTTGGCGCGCAGGTCTTTTTTTGTCGTGAACGGGAACCTGGCCAAGTCACTCAGCGCTTTAAAGTCGCCTGGGTGTACGCCAGCAGCATCAAACGCCTGGCGATAGTGGGGCACGTTTTGGTAAACGTTTTCTAAAGTGGCTTTCAAACGTTTGATCTGCAGCGCAATGATTTCGTCTCTGGACGCTGTTTCAATCGAGTCGAGCAAGTCGGTAGGGGTGGTGTGTACTGGCATAGGCAACGGGTAAAACTAGCTGCCAACAAATACGGGCGGCCGTTTGGCGATGAACGCCTGCACACCCTCGGCATAGTCGCGGCTGTTGCCCAACTCGCGTTGCATGTCGCGTTCCAGGTCAAGTTGCGAATCAAGCGACCTGGTGGCTGCGTGGTCAATAGCCTCGCGGGTGCGCACATAACCGAGCGTTGGGCCCGCTGCCAGTGTTTTTGCAATGCTGTTGACTTCACTTTCAAAATCAGCGGTGGCAACGCACTTCCAGATCAAACCCCACTGCGCAGCAAGTTCGGCGCTTAGCTTGTCGCCAAGCA
>JANPDQ010000476.1:0-4697 GCA_031431575.1 Polaromonas sp. | reverse complement strand
CAGGCTGGCGGACGCCTCCCGCACGCGCAGGTCGTAAAACTCAATCCGCTCGCGCTGCGCACGCTGTTGGCCGTGCCAGTCTGCGGTTTCAAAGCGGTGTTTTGCGCTGGCCGACTCGCCACGAAACAACTGGTAGTGGCGGTTAAAGCCGTCCATCATCGCTTTGGCGATGTCGTAGGCGATTGTTGAGTCCAGGCGTTGCGGAAACATAGGGTTTGGCTTGCCTTTTTTATGCTATTAATTCAAGAGCTTTTAGCGCACGATTTGATTGGGCTACAGCACTAATTGCACTTGAATAAGCCACTACGAGGTCATCTTTGCAAGACACTGTCATTTTCAAATCAATCAGCAGCCCGTCTTTCAGCCCATACACCCAGCCGTGCAAAGTCAGTGGCTGCTGGCGCTGCCAGGCGTCTTGCACGACGGTGGTGTGCGCGACGTTCATGACCTGTTCAATGGCATTGAGCTCACACAGCACGTCTTGCCTGCTGTGCGCAGGGGCTGCATCAATCAGCGCGCGGTGGCGATCACGCACGTCTTTGATATGGCGCAGCCAGTTGTCAGCCAAGCCAATGCGGGTTCCGTCCAACGCCGCCTGCACGCCACCGCAGCCGTAGTGGCCAACCACCATCAGGTCATTGACATGCAATTGATCAACCGCATATTGAATAGTGGACAAGCAGTTCAAATCAGTTGGCACAACAACATTGCCTACATTTCGGTGAACAAACACCTCTCCCGGCTCCAGGCCGGTGATCTGGTTGGCTGGCACACGGCTGTCAGAGCAGCCAATCCACATGTACTTGGGGCTTTGCTGGGCTTTCAGGCCGGTGAAAAACCCGGGGCGCGTGGCCTCCATCTCGGCGGCCCAGGCGCGGTTGTGGGTAAAGAGGTCTTGGATGGAGGTGGTCATTTAGCTCAGGTCTTTGCAAACATTTCACGCAGCACATCCAGCGCAGGCTCCACATCAATCGCTGTGATTTTTTTGAGTAGGCGGGTGTTGTCAATCATGCGAATCTGATCAAGTGCAACAGACGAATTTTGGCGCTGCAATTTAATCGTGATGCGAGTGGGCCAGTTGCGCAGGGTGCTGGTGATGGGCGCGGCGATGACGGTGCCAAGGTGGGCATTCATGTCGTCGGGTGAAACAACCAAGCAGGGGCGTTTCTTGCTGATTTCTTTACCGATAGTCGGGTCTAGATTGACCCACCAGACTTCGCCTTGCTGAGGGTGTTTCTTGATAGGCATCAATCCCAGCTTTCAGCCACAGGCAAATCGCCCCACAAGTTGTCCGGCTCGTCAACCGGGGCAGCCATAAACGCGGCTTGCCAGGTGCTGCGCGGGCTTTGCAGAGGTGTCAACACAATCCCACCCGCCCGGGTTTGAATGCTCAGACGGGAGTCGCGCTCAAGACCCAGCGTTAACAAAACCGCCTTTGGCAGGCGCAGGCCAAGTGAATTGCCGATCTGAACGATGTGTGTTTGCATGGGGTTGTTAAATGTAATTACTTTGTGGTTATATTTTAACCTAGGTCGAATGCGGGGGAGTTGATCAGTTTGGGGACAGAGCAGCGCATTTCGCTTCGCTTCATGTGCGCTAGTCTTTCCCGCAAAGGTCTCAGCAGGTCTCCGCAAACAATTCCCGCCCAATCAACATGCGCCTGATCTCACTTGTACCTGCCCCAATTTCATACAGCTTGGCATCGCGCCATAACCGGCCGAGCGGGTAGTCGTTGATGTAGCCATTTCCGCCAAAAATCTGCACGCCCTCGCCTGCCATCCACGTGGCTTTTTCTGCGCACCACAAGATGACCGATGCACAGTCTTTGCGCACCTGGCGGACATGCTCCAGGCCCAGCATGTCGAGGTTTTTGCCTACCGTGTAGCAAAACGCCCGGCCCGCCTGCAGCACGGTGTACATGTCGGCAACTTTGCCTTGAATCAACTGGAATTCACCGATGCTTTTGCCGAACTGCTTGCGGTCATGGATGTAGGGTACGACGTTGTCCATCACCGACTGCATAATACCCAGCGGCCCGGCGGCCAGCACAGCGCGTTCGTAGTCCAGACCGCTCATCAAGACTTTTGCACCGCCGTTCAAGCCGCCCAAGATTTGCGCTGCTGGCACTTCAACATTGTTAAAAACCAGCTCACCTGTGTGGCTGCCGCGCATGCCAAGCTTGTCCAGCTTTTGCGCGCATGAAAAACCTTTCATGCTTTTTTCAATCAGGAATGCTGTCACGCCGCGTGCGCCCAGCTCGGGTTCAGTTTTAGCGTACACCACCAGCGTGTCGGCATCCGGGCCGTTGGTGATCCACATCTTGGTGCCGTTTAAAAGGTAGTAGCCGCCTTTGTCTTCAGCCTTGAGCTTCATGCTGATGACGTCACTGCCCGCACCTGGCTCGCTCATGGCCAGTGCGCCCACGTGCTCACCGGTGATCAATTTCGGCAGGTATTTTTGGCGCTGTTCTTCAGTGCCGTTACGCTTGATTTGATTCACGCACAGGTTGCTGTGCGCACCGTAGCTCAAACCCACTGACGCGCTGGCGCGGCTGATTTCTTCCATTGCAATCATGTGGGCCAGATAGCCCATACCGGCGCCGCCGTATTCTTCAGACACAGTGATACCGAGCACGCCGAGTGCGCCCATTTTTTGCCAGAGGTCGGCGGGGAACAAGTCGTTTTTGTCGATCTCAGCGGCACGAGGGGCGATTTCGCTTTGGGCAAAGTCGCGTACTGCATTGCGCAGCGCGTCAATGTCTTCACCGAGTTGAAAGTTCAGGCCAGGCAAGTCAGTCATGTTGGGCTTTCATATTGGGTCAATAAATCTTTGGAACAGGCACGATGGTTTGCTGCATCACCGCGCACACGGTTTGCTTTTCACCGGCATCTACATGCGAGACTTCAGCGGTGGTAACAATGATGCGCTTGCCAGCTTTGACAACACGGCCAATGGCGCGCAGCTCACCGCCGGAAAAGCTGGCCAAAAAATTGATTTTGTATTCCACCGTGGTGACTTCCATGTCTGGCGGCGCGGCAGTCAAGGCAGCGTAGCCGCCGGCAATGTCGGCCAGCGCACCCATCGCGCCACCGTGAAAACCGCCTTGTTGCTGTGACACACGTTCAGAATGCAGCAGCGAGACCTCGCACAAACCGGGCTCTACCCGCAGCAATTTGACGCCCAGGCTCTGCATCATGCCCTGGCGTAAAAAGCTGGTTTCTATGCGTTGGTAAAGTTCGGTTTGCTCGGTCATTACGGCGATTTTTGATTGACGTTTACGTAAACGTCAATTATGGCTCATTTGGCTTTTACTGGCTTCTTGTCAGCCTTCTTTTCAGATTTTTCCAGAAGCACCCTGGCTTCTTTTTCGTGGTTGCGAATTTCAGCCAGATTGGCCTGCAAATCCACCAGCTGGGCCTCCAGCTTGGCGCGGTGTGCCGTCAGCACAGCTAAAAACTTGCGCATTTGTGGCGCGGTATCGCGTGGGCTGTCGTAAGAGTCAATGATCTCTTTGGCCTCAACCAGCGACAGGCCCAGCCGCTTGGCCCGCAGCGTGAGCTTGAGCCGCGCCCTGTCACGTGCGGTGTACACGCGGTTACGCCCGCCTGCGCCCTCGCGCTGCGGCTGCAGCAAACCCATGTCTTCGTAAAACCGCATGGCTCTGGTGGTCAGGTCAAACTCTTTGGCCAGGTCGCTGATGGTGTAAGTTGCTGCCGAAGTTGCCATGGTCGTTGAAGCTTGTACGTTGGCGACACTGGTGGCCGCATGGATGGGTGTTCAGGCTTACTATGTACCTATGCATTACGTTTACGTTAACGTCAAAGCGCCTAATGAGAGCGAATAGTACATGAACCTGCTTGAACAACAACTCGATTACCCTCTGGGCGACGCACTGCCCGATGAAGGCGGGACGATGGTCGTGGCACCTGGCATAAAGTGGATTCGCATGGCGCTGCCGTTTGCGCTGAACCACATCAATTTGTGGCTGCTGCGCGATGAACAAGAAGACCCACTCAACCCCGGCAACACCCTGCAAGGCTGGACGGTGGTGGACTGCTGCATCAGCCGGCCTGAATCCAAAGCACAGTGGGAAACCATTTTTGCGACACAGCTTGAAGGCTTGCCCATCTTGCGTGTGATTTGCACGCACATGCACCCAGACCACATTGGCCTGGCGCACTGGCTGTGTGAGCGCTGGACAACGCCAACGCACCTGTGCAGGCTGTGGGTGAGCGCGACCGACTTCAACACTGCACGCATTGGCTCACAGTCAACCAACGGGTTTGGCGGTACAGGCGCAGCGCTTTTTTTCGCTGCGCACGGCCTGACCAACCCAGACTCCATTGAAAAAATCAAGGCGCGCACCGGCTACTACTCCAATCTGGTGCCAAACGTGCCTGACAGTTATGTGCGGCTGCTGGACGGCAAGAATATTGCCATCGGCACGGGCGCACATCGGTACGCGTGGCGATGCATCAGTGGCTACGGCCACGCCCCGGAACACATTGCGTTGTATTGCGCAGACCTGACTGTGCTCATCAGCGGCGACATGATTTTGCCGCGCATTTCAACCAACGTGAGCGTGTACGAGCAAGAGCCCGAGGCCGATGCACTGCGCCTGTTTTTGGATTCAATTGACAAGTACAAACCGCTGCCGCAAGACACGCTGACGCTGCCATCGCACGGCAAACCATTTC
>JANPDQ010000475.1:0-3627 GCA_031431575.1 Polaromonas sp. | reverse complement strand
TGCCAAAGGCGGCGTTATGGGCAAAAAGCTGGAGCCTGTGATTGTTGATCCAGCCTCAAACTGGCCACTGTTTGCTGAAAAAACCAAGCAGCTGATGACCCAAGACAAAGTCGCGGTTATTTTTGGTTGCTGGACATCGGTGTCGCGCAAATCAGTTTTGCCGGTGGTTGAAGAATTAAACGGCTTGTTGTTCTACCCCGTGCAGTACGAGGGTGAAGAGCTGTCGAAAAACGTGTTCTACACGGGCGCAGCGCCGAACCAGCAGGCCATTCCTGCAGTTGATTATTTGATGAGCAAAGACGGCGGCGGTGCCAAGCGCTGGGTACTTTTGGGCACTGATTACGTCTACCCACGCACCACGAATAAAATTCTGCGCGCCTACCTCAAAAGCAAAGGCGTAGCCGATAAAGACATCGACGAGAAGTACACCCCGTTTGGCCATTCGGACTACCAAACTATCGTTGCCGATGTTAAAAAATTCTCTGCTGGTGGCAAGACCGCAGTGGTTTCCACCATCAATGGTGACTCGAACGTTCCTTTTTACAAAGAACTGGGCAATGCCGGCCTGAAAGCCAAAGATGTGCCAGTAGTGGCCTTTTCTGTAGGCGAAGAAGAGTTGCGCGGCGTTGATACCAAGCCGCTCGTTGGCCACTTGGCAGCCTGGAATTATTTCCAGTCGATCAAAAATCCTGCCAACGATGAGTTCATCAAAAAGTGGTCGGCGTATGCCAAGGCTAAAGGAATTGCCGGGCACAAAGACAAGCCTTTGACCAACGACCCAATGGAGGCAACGTACATCGGCATCAACATGTGGAAGCAGGCGGTTGAGAAAGCCAAATCTACTGACACCGACAAGGTAGTTGCCGCAATGGCAGGCCAAACGTTTAAAGCCCCATCGGGCATCACCAGCAAGATGGACGAGAAAAACCATCACTTGCACAAGAGCGTGTTCATTGGTGAGATCAAAGCCGACGGTCAGTTCAATGTCGTGTGGAAGACGCCTGGTCCGGTCAAGGCCAAGCCGTGGTCTCCGTACATCGAAGGCAACGACAAAAAGCCCGACGAGCCTGCGAAGAAGTAAGTTTTTACAGCGGTGGGCGCACAGCCACTGCCCAAAGCGACGGCGTGGCGCTACCAGGTTGCCCACGCCGTTTCTACGTCCAAGAATGAAATGACCGACGATGGTGCGTGAAAAATTACTGTTACTACTGGTGTGTATTTTTGCTGCTGCGCAGGCGGTTGCGTTGACGCCAGACGAAGCCAACGGCATGGTCACTGGTGAGAATGATGCACGCATTGAAGCACTGAATAAAGCCCTGACGACGGCTGACGATAAAACCAGCGCTTTTCTGCAAGCGATGGCTGACGACACCGTGAAGATTGCGGGTCAAACGATAGTAGTGGTCAAAGACGGCAAGGCAACTGACCCGGTAACAGGCGCTGAGCTGGCCATGCCAGCCGCGCTGGAAGATGTGAGCTACAACAACCGCATGCGCGGGGAAATTGACACCGCGCTCGCAACACTCAAGTTGTTCAGCAAAGACGAAAAGCAACGCGCTCTAGCAGTGCAAGCGCTTTTAAAAGATCCTGACGAGGGCAAGCTCGCATTGCTCGACAAAGCACTTGCGGTAGAGACCAACGTTGCGCTCAAAGCGCAACTGCAGCTTGCGCGCGCTGCTGCGTTGCTTGGAAGCGCAGACAAAGCACAGCGCATGGCAGCCGCCAAAGCGCTGGCGAGCAGCAAAGACCCGGCCACCCAGTTGCTGCTCAATGATCGGCTGAAGCTTGAGACTGAAGCAGACGTCAAAACGCAGTTGGAGAGCGCGTTGACACAGATCAGGTCAACCCTGGGTTTGGGTGACAAGCTGGGCATCATGTTCACGGGTTTGAGCTTGGGGTCGGTACTGTTACTGGCGGCGCTGGGCCTGGCAATCACTTACGGGCTGATGGGTGTGATCAACATGGCGCATGGCGAGTTGATCATGATTGGCGCTTACGCCACCTATGTGGTGCAAGGCTTGTTTCGCAGCTATTTGCCGGGCGCTTTTGATGCATATTTGTTTGCAGCTATACCGGTAGCGTTCATGGCCTCTGCGCTGGTCGGCGTGGTGTTGGAGCGCACTGTGATCCGCTTTTTGTACGGTCGTCCGTTAGAGACCTTGCTGGCGACCTGGGGCATCAGCCTGATATTGATGCAAACGGTACGAACCATTTTTGGTGCGCAAAACGTGGGGGTTGAAAACCCATCGTGGATGAGCGGCAGCGTGGCTGTACTACCCAACTTGTCGTTGCCCTACAACCGGATTTTGATTATTGTTTTTGCGGTTCTGGTTTTGGCGGGTGTGGCGCTCTTGATCAGTAAAACCCGGCTGGGCTTGTTTGTACGCGGAGTCACGCAAAACCGGCCCATTGCAGCCTGCATGGGCGTGAACACCGCCCGCATTGACACCTACGCATTCGCGCTGGGCTCTGGCATAGCCGGTTTGGCAGGCTGCGCGCTGAGCCAAATCGGCAACGTCGGCCCCGACCTTGGGCAAAGCTACATTGTTGACTCGTTCATGGTGGTGGTGCTGGGCGGCGTGGGGCAACTGGCTGGCACGGTATACGCTGCGTTGGGTCTGGGTATTCTGAATAAGTTTCTCGAAGGCTGGGCCGGTGCAGTGCTGGCGAAAATCGCGATTCTTGTTTTCATCATCATCTTCATTCAAAAGCGCCCACAAGGCATTTTTGCAATGAAGGGCCGGAGTGCAGAAGCATGAGCGCCATCCCCATCCCCGTCCGAAATGCGTTAATGCTTCCCAAGCCCGCACCCCTGCTGGGCGCCAAGGGCTGGGCTACTTTTCTTGGCGTGTTGATTGTGGTTTGCGCAGTCGCGCCGTTGCTTAATCTGGTGGTGCCCGCCAGCAGCGTGTTCCACATGAGCGACTTTGCAGTCCTGCTAGTCGGCAAAATCATGTGCTTCGCGATCTGTGCGCTGGCGATGGATTTGATTTGGGGCTACACCGGTATTTTGTCCTTGGGTCACGGCCTGTTCTTCGCACTCGGCGGCTATGCCATGGGCATGTACCTGATGCGCCAAATCGGTCTGGATGGCAACTACAAAAGCGAGCTGCCCGACTTCATGGTGTTTCTTGACTGGAAAACGCTGCCTTGGCATTGGACGGGCAGTGCGTCGTTTGTTTTTCAAATGGCTATGGTGATTTTGGTGCCCGGCTTGCTGGCGCTGGTGTTTGGGTTTTTCGCGTTTCGCTCGCGCATCAAAGGCGTTTACTTTTCCATCATCACGCAAGCGCTGACGTTTGCCGCCATGCTGCTGTTTTTTAGAAACGAAACGGGTTTTGGCGGCAACAACGGGTTTACGGACTTCAAACGAATTCTCGATGTGCCGGTGGCCACGCAAAGCACGCGCATGGTGCTGTTTGTGATCACGGGTTTGACCTTGCTGGGGTTTTACTTGTTCTCTCGCTGGCTGGTACAAAGCAAATTTGGCCGGGTACTGCAAGCCATTCGTGATGCCGAAACTCGCGTGATGTTCTCTGGCTACAACCCGGTGGCTTACAAGCTCACGATATGGGTTATTTCTGCTGTGATGTGCGGCGTGGCGGGCGCACTGTATGTGCCGCAGGT
>JANPDQ010000474.1:0-2786 GCA_031431575.1 Polaromonas sp. | reverse complement strand
GCCAGCTTCAATGGCAAAGTGGCCTACCGCCAATCTGCGGCCGGGCCAATTGCCACCGTCAATGGCGACGTGCAGCTGGAAGAACTCAAAGCCAACACGCTAGCGCCCAGTGAGGAACTGCTGGCCTGGAAGGCTTTGAGTTTGCGCGGCCTGGCGGTGGCGATTGACCCCGCCAAGGCCGCAAAAATTGATGTGGCCGAGACCGTGCTGGCCGACTTTTTTGCGCGGCTGATAGTGATGCCCGATGGGCGGATTAATTTGCAAGACTTGCTCAAGGCGTCCAGCGCGGTTGCGGGCACCGCCACTGCAAGCACAAACGCTACAAATACAGTAGCTGCTCGCGCCCAAGAACAGAGCGGTACGGCATCAAAAAGCACTATAAATGCACCCCAGACGCCTTCAGTCACGCCGCAAGCCAGCCAAACCAGCGCCGCCATCATCAACTTCGGCCCGGTCAGCCTGGTCAATGGCCGCATCGCGTTTTCAGACCGCTTCGTCAAACCCAATTACTCGGCCAATTTAAGCGACCTGACGGGCAAGCTCAGCGCGTTTTCTTCGGTACCAAGCGGCAACACTCCCACACTCGCCGACCTGGAACTGCGCGGCAGGGCAGAGGGCACCGCATCGCTTGAGGTTTTGGGCAAGCTCAACCCGCTGGCCACGCCGCTGGCGCTAGACATCACTGGCAAAGTGCGCGACCTGGAGCTGCCGCCGCTGTCGCCCTATTCAGTGAAATATGCAGGCTACGGCATCACGCGCGGCAAGATGAGTGTGGACGTTAGCTACCTGGTGCAGCCCAACGGGCAGCTGACTGCCAAAAACAAGCTGGTTTTGAACCAACTCAGCTTTGGCGACAAGGTCGAAGGCTCCACCGCCAGCCTCCCCGTCAAGCTGGCAGTGGCACTGCTGAGCGACCGCAACGGCGTGATTGACCTGGATTTACCTATCAGCGGCTCACTGAACGACCCGCAGTTCAGCATTGGCCCCATCATCATCAAAATCATCGTCAATGTGATTGTCAAAGCCATCACCGCACCTTTCAGTTTGCTGGCAGCCGCGTTTGGCGGCGGCGGTGGCGATGAATTGAGCACGGTGGCGTTCTCCAGTGGCAGCGCGGTGCTGGATGACACTGCCAAAGCCGGGTTAGACAAAGTTGCCAAAGCGCTGATTGACCGGCCATCGCTGCGCCTGACGGTGGTGGGCACCAGCAGCCTCGAAGCCGAGCGGGACGGCTACCAACGCACCCGGCTTGATGAGCTGGTGCGCTCCGAGAAACGGAGAGGTGTCGTCGCAAGCGGCACCACGGCCACAGCCGTTATCAGCGTGACACCTGCTGAATATCCGGCGCTGCTCAAAGAAGTTTACAAACGCGCCGACATCACCAAGCCGCGCAGCCTGATTGGCCTGGCCAAAGACCTGCCCACGGGCGATATGGAAAACCTGCTGCTGGCTGACGTCAAGGTAAATGAAGACGCCATGCAGGCATTGGCTCTGCAGCGCGGCGTAGCGGTAAAAGAATATCTGGCGTCCAAAGAGCTGCCACTCGACAGGTTGTTTTTAGGGGCGACCAAGGCAGAAAAAGCACGCGCTGCGGACGACAAACTCAACCCCAAAGCCAATGCCAGCCCAGACGGCAAATGGACGCCCAGAGCCGAGTTGAATATTGCCATGCCTTGACTTTGCACGGTGCCCAGCCGCAAGCCGCCATAAATCAGCGAAAATATGGGCTTCGCGTTTTTTCAGCGCTCACTCTTTTTCACTTTTTTGCCCAGCCGCAGCCAATTGCGCCAGGCGCTCCACATGTTCAAATCTTCCAAACCCGCCCCTGTTGTTCAACCCGCCGTCAAGTCCACGCCCAAGTCAGACGTGCATCCGCTGGACGGCATGACCGGCGGCGCTTTTTCAGCCGCCACGTCGAGCGAGCGCACCGCGCGCATTCGCACCTGGCTGGCCACTGAGCCCAGCCTGGAGCAAATGGCAGACGTGTACAAAGACCTGGCCAACCGCGACAAGGGCGCAGCCAAGCCACTCAAGGAAAAGCTTGACGAGCTCAAGCGCAGCAAGGGCCAAGAGGCAATTGCCGCTGAATGGGCAGACAAAGCCGGTGCGCTGCTGGCCGCCAGCAAGCTCAACATGGCCGACGCACTGGCCTGGCAGCGTGACGCCGCCAAAGCCGGTGCGCCGTTGTCTAAAGAGCCGCTGGCGTCGGTCAAGGTCAAGCTGGCTGAGCGCGTAAAAACCATTGAAGACCTGCAGCACCGCACGCAAGTCCAGCGCGAAGCCGCCGTGCTGCTGGGCCAGCGCATTGAAGTGCTGTCGATCAAACCGTGGCGCGACGCGCAGGCCGCGCTTGAATCCCTCACGCCTGACGTTGCCCACTGGCAAGCGCAAGCCGACGAGATTGCCAATGACACCAATTGGGCCAGCGTAGACATTAAATTTCCGCCGCTGCTCGATGCATCACGTGGCCAGTTGCTGGCAGTGTGGGGTGCGTTTCAAGCGGCGCTGGCAACAACAGTAAAAGCGTCTGAAGACACTGCCGCGCCTTTGCCCGCAGTGCCGGTGTGGGCCGACGAGTTGCGCGCAGCACGCGGCGTGCCTGTTGCACCGCAAGACGCCCGTCCGCCGAAAGCCAAGATCGATCCGGCCGTGCTCAAAGACATGCGCGAAAAAGCCGCTGCCATCGTAAAAGCAGCAGTGGCCAAGCTGGAGCATGAAGTCGGCGAAGGCCACGGCAAAGCCACGCCAAAAGTCGCGGCTGAGCTGCGCACGGCGCTGCAGCAAAA
>JANPDQ010000473.1:0-3251 GCA_031431575.1 Polaromonas sp. | reverse complement strand
ACGGCCGCAAGCTGGCCTACGCTGAACTGGCACCACAGGCCGAGTTGCCGGGCTCGCTTAACAACTTGCCCACAGTAGCACCTGCACCATCACGGCTTGTGGGTAAAGCATTGGCACGGCTTGATCTGCCGGATAAGCTCTTGGGGCGTACGGTCTATGGCGTGGATGCCCGCGCACCCAAGGCGCTGGTAGCTGTACTGGCCATGCCCGCTCAGATCGGCGGGAAGATGTCTGATGTGGGCGATGGTGCTGCCCGTGCCATACCCGGTGTGGTGGACATCAAAGCCTTACCAGATGGCAGTGCCGTAGCAGTAATTGGAAAAGACACCTGGTCGGCCCTACAAGGGCGCAAAGCTTTGAACACGCGCTGGACAGTGCCTGCACAGCTCTACGACAGCGAAGCGGCCTTGCAGCGTTTTGCCACAGTAGCGCGTAGTGGCTCGCCCGTAAAGCATGTGGTGCGCAGTACGGGAGCAGCGAACGAAGCCTCCACAAATGATGGATTACGCAGCATCCAGGCTTTGGTACTTAGCCGTCATGTCACCCATGCCGCACTGGAACCGCAAAACGCGCAGGCCACACCTACCTGGTTGAACCAGGGCGCTGACATTGTGGCTTCCACGCAGGCGCCCAGTCTGGATATGCGTCGTGCTGCGCAGATTGCCAAACGCCCACCACTTGTCTTCAAGGTGCAAAGTACAGCTGTTGGTGGTGCATTCGGGCGCAGAGTGGACAACGACGTGTCGAGCAGCGCTGCCTGGCTGGCGTTAGAACTCAAGACGCCCGTGCAAGTGCTCCAGTTTGCTGGTGATGAGATTGCAAATGGTCAGATGCGTACGCTGGCAGCTCAGTACATAGAGGCGTCACTCAATGCACAGGGGCGCATTGTGCGATGGTTGCATCGCACAGTCGGCAGCGCAACAGCAGCGCGTCTGTTTCCAGAGCGTTTTGCGAAGGAGGGTTTTGATCAAACCATGGTTGACGGATCGGAGCACATCTACGAAATCTCTGAGCAACGCATTGAGTCCATCCATGGTCCACTTCCGGTGGCCTGTAGTTTCCTGCGCGGCGTTGGTGCGGGCTTTAATGTCTTCGCTATCGAAACACTCATTGACGAAGCCGCAAGCATGGCCCGCCAGGATGCTTTGACCTATCGTCTGTCGATGCTGAGCGACCCGCGAGCACGCCGTGTGTTGCAGGAACTGGGCGATTGGCGCGATACCGCAAACCGCCCCGGCGCATCAGGGATAGCCTTCATGTCGTTTCGCGGTTCACACATTGCCGTTCAAGCGCAGGTTGAAATTGGCAGCGATCGTCAACCTCAATTGCGACACATGCAGGTGGTGGTCGATGCTGGGCTGATCGTCAACCCTGGTCTGGCACAAGCCCAGATAGAAGGTGCAGCCTTGATGGGCTGGTCGATTGCAGCCAATGAGTCACTCGACTTTGTTGATGGCAGGGCACGCCAGCGTTCGGTAGCCGAATATGGCCTGGCACGCTTGCCCAGTCTGCCCACTGTCGAATGCCGCTTCATTGAGGCCGACAAGGGCACACCGCAGGGCATCGGGGAAATCGCTTTACCGCTGGTAGCGCCTGCTGTCGCGAATGCCTGGTTCAAACTGAGCGGAAAACGGCTACGTGATCTGCCATTCAGCCGTGTTTGAACGCACTACTTTTCAATCCTAAATCCCAAGTTACCCCTATGACAACATCTCCAATTGCCTCACCACTATCCATATCAATGGCGCACCGGCGCGAACTTGCCACCTGCCGCGCACATGCCTTGGGCTGCCTGACCATTTTGATGGTGCTGTTCATCGGCATGTACGCCGCGATGCTAGCGGGTGTAGCGCCACACCCGCCTGCAATCCGCGGTCCTTTCATTGCGACTGCGCTGGCCATGTGCGTAGCGGCTACCGTTCAGTTTGCACTGGCAAGTCCCAGCGCCAGGTGGTTTGGTCTTGCAGCCGCATTGCTTTCGTGGCCAGGTGTAGGTTTACACAAATTTATGACGGAGGCGCAGCCCGAGCCATTGGCACCTGTGCTGCTTGTGGGTAGCGCGGCCGCTTTATTTTTGGTCATCGCTAGTTTTCGCTGCGCGCCTGCGTCAAACGCAGTGCATTGATTGCTTGACTGTGCTGTCGAAAGCCAACCACCGTGTCCAGCATATTCATCTACTCCCACTCGATAGTCGCAGGCGGTTTGCTGCTGACGTCGTACGTCACGCGGTTGATGCCGCGCACTTCGTTGATGATGCGGCTCGACACTTTTTTGAGCAGTGCGTACGGCAACTCAGCCCAGTCAGCAGTCATGAAGTCGCTGGTTTGCACGGCACGCAGGGCAACCACGTAGTCGTAGGTCCGCCCGTCGCCCATGACGCCTACTGATTTGACGGGCAGGAAGACTGTGAAGGCTTGGCTGGTGGCTTCGTACCAGTTTTTTGGAGTTTTTGGGGATGCGGGCGCGGGCGCGGGGATGACCTCACCCCTGCCCTCTCCCGGGAGGAGAGGGAGTGAAGCCGGGGATGAGAAAGGGAAATTGCGCAATTCTTCGATAAAAATCGCATCGGCTTGGCGCAGCAGATCTGCATACTCTTTTTTGACTTCACCCAAGATGCGCACGCCCAGGCCAGGGCCGGGGAAGGGGTGACGGTAGACCATGTCGTGGGGTAAGCCTAGTGCTACGCCGAGTTCGCGCACTTCGTCTTTGAACAATTCGCGTAGCGGCTCCAACAGCTTTAGGCCGAGTTGCTCGGGTAGGCCGCCTACATTGTGGTGGCTTTTGATGACCACCGCTTTTTTGTTTTTACCGCCGCCGGACTCAATAACGTCTGGATAAATCGTGCCCTGAGCCAGCCACGCTACGTTTTTAGTAGCTGTTCGCGCCCGTACTAATTGGGCTTGAGCCTTAAATACCTCTACAAACTCACGCCCAATAATCTTGCGCTTGGCTTCTGGCTCGCTCACGCCTTTGAGGTGGCCGAAGAACTGCGCTTCGGCATCTACCCGAATCACTTTGGCGTGCAGCTTGCCAACAAACATGTCCATCACCATGTCGCCTTCGTTCAAGCGCAGCAGGCCGTGATCTACAAACACGCAGGTCAGCTGGTCGCCAATGGCGCGGTGAATCAGCGCCGCAGCGACTGATGAATCAACCCCGCCGGACAGGCCCAAAATGACTTCTTCATTGCCAACCTGCTGGCGGATTTTTTCAACGGCTTCTTCAATGTAGTCGCCCATGATCCAGTCGGG
>JANPDQ010000472.1:0-3627 GCA_031431575.1 Polaromonas sp. | reverse complement strand
CAGCACATTGAAGAGCTCGCAAACTGGCAGCCCAATGCCGCGCGCACGCAGGAAATTCCGTTTGTGGTCTCTCGTGTGGTGCTGCAAGACTTCACCGGCGTGCCGCTGCTGGCCGACCTGGCCGCCATGCGTAGCGTGGCGATAAAGCTGGGCAAAAACCCGAAGCTGATTGAACCGCTGGTACCGGTTGACTTGGTGGTAGACCACTCCATCATGGTCGATTTTTATGGTCAAAAAAATTCAATGGACTTGAACATGAAACTGGAATTTCAGCGCAACAACGAGCGCTACCAGTTCATGAAATGGGGCATGCAGGCGTTTGACACTTTCGGCGTGGTGCCGCCTGGCTTTGGCATCGTGCACCAGGTCAACCTGGAATACCTAGCGCGCGGTGTGCACAAAACCAAAGATGGCGCTTCAAAAGATCCTGTTTTTTACCCGGACTCACTCGTTGGTACAGACAGCCACACCACCATGATCAACGGCATCGGCGTGGTCGCCTGGGGTGTGGGCGGTATTGAGGCAGAAGCTGCCATGCTGGGCCAGCCGGTGTATTTTTTAACACCCGATGTAGTGGGCTTTGAGCTGACTGGCAAACTGCGAGAAGGCGTGACCGCAACCGACCTGGTGCTGCGCGTGACCGAGCAGCTGCGTAAAGAAAAAGTAGTCGGCAAGTTCGTCGAATTTTTCGGCGAAGGCACCCGCA
This sequence comes from Polaromonas sp., assembly GCA_031431575.1. Lineage (GTDB taxonomy): Bacteria > Pseudomonadota > Gammaproteobacteria > Burkholderiales > Burkholderiaceae_C > Polaromonas. The sequence goes on along the minus strand of JANPDQ010000472.1, from coordinate 2,921 downwards.
CCCTGAGCCTGCCCGACCGCGCCACCATCGGCAACATGGCGCCTGAATACGGTGCCACCATGGGTTTTTTCCCGGTGGATGAAAAGACGCTCGATTATTTTGAGGGCACAGGGCGCACCACCGCTGAGATAGAAGCCTTCGCTGCTTACTTCAAAGCGCAAGGCTTGTTTGGCGTTGCGAAGGCAGGCGACATTGATTATTCGCAAGTCGTGCAGCTTGACCTGGGCGACGTAACACCCAGCCTGGCCGGGCCAAAGCGCCCGCAAGACCGCATTGAGCTGGGCCATGTGGCGGCCCAGTTTGCATCGCTCTACAGCCAGCCGATTTCTGAAAACGGCTTTAACCAGCCCGCCGCCATGCTGGCCACGCGGCACTTGCTGGAGCACACCGACAGCGCCAGGGCCGACACCGTGCCCGGCGCACCACCCACTGCTTTGGGCGCACCACGCATGGTGGCCGAAATGGAAGGCAGTCGCCCGACCCTTGCAAGCGCCCATACCGATGCGGTGCTGTCTCCATCGAAGCCAGCAGGCATCACCATCGGCAATGGCGATGTGCTGATTGCGGCAATTACCAGTTGCACCAACACGTCAAACCCCAGTGTGCTGCTGGCCGCTGGGTTATTGGCTAAAAAAGCCGTGCAGGCGGGCCTGAAAGTACAGCCGCACATCAAGACCTCGCTGGCCCCAGGCTCACGCATCGTGACTGAATATTTAACCGAGACGGGTTTGCTCCCGTATCTCGAAAAGCTCGGTTTTGCATTGGCGGGCTACGGCTGCACTACCTGCATTGGCAACGCGGGTGATTTAACGCCAGAGATCAATGAAGCTATCACCAAAAGCGACCTGGTCTGCGCCGCCGTGCTGTCAGGCAACCGCAATTTTGAAGCGCGCATTCACCCCAACCTAAAGGCCAACTTTTTGGCCAGCCCGCCGCTGGTGGTGGCCTACGCGATTGCAGGTACCGTCATGCGCGATTTGATGACCGAGCCGGTCGGCAAGGGCCACAAAGGCAAGGACGTTTACCTGGGTGACATCTGGCCAACCAGCGACGAGATCAACGCGCTGATGAAGTACGCCATGAATGGCAAGGCCTTTCGCGCCAACTACGCCAAGGTAAAAACTGAGCCCGGCAAGCTGTGGGAAAAAATCAAGGGTGTGACCGGCAATGCGTACACCTGGCCGCAAAGCACTTACATCGCCGAGCCGCCTTTCTTCAAAGACTTTGCTATTGAAACAGAAGCTGCCAGCGCCCATAAAATGGGGGCTACAGCCCTAAATGATGCTGAAAATGGCGCTGTTGTGGGCAACTTCAGTGTCAAAAACGCCCGCATCATGGCGCTGTTTGGTGACTCCATTACCACTGACCATATCTCGCCTGCCGGATCGATCAAGGCATCGTCGCCCGCTGGTCAGTGGCTGCAGGCGCATGGCGTGCTCAAGGCCGACTTCAACAGCTACGGCGCGCGGCGTGGCAACCACGACGTGATGATGCGCGGCACCTTTGCCAATGTACGGATTAAAAATTTGATGATTCCGGCAGACGCCGAAGGCTCCCGCGAAGAGGGCGGGGTGACGCTGTTCCAGCATAAAACGCTGCAAGGCACGCTGGCCGCGCCTGCAAAAATGTTCATCTACGACGCCGCCATGCGCTACATGGCCGAAGGCACACCCACCGTGATTTTTGCCGGTGAAGAATACGGCACGGGTTCTTCACGCGACTGGGCAGCCAAGGGCACGCAGCTGCTGGGCATCAAGGCCGTGGTGGCGCGCAGTTTTGAGCGCATTCACCGCAGCAACCTGGTCGGTATGGGCGTGCTGCCGCTGCAGTTCAAGGCCGGCGAGTCGTGGCAAACATTGGGCCTGACGGGCAATGAAGTTATTGACGTCATTCCACACCCACAACTTAAACCCCAAAGCGATGCCACGCTACGCATCACCCGCGCTGACAGGACCTTGCAAGAAGTCATCGTCACGCTGCGGGTAGACACGCCGATCGAGGTCGACTACTACCGAAGCGGCGGCATTTTGCCGTATGTGCTGCGCCAGTTGCTGGCTGCTTAGCTTCGTATGGGTTCAAACGTAGCGATTGCCGGTGGCGGCATAGGTGGGCTGGCGGCTGCGATGGCTTTGGCGCGCGCGGGCCAGCAAGTTGCGTTGTTTGAAAAAGCCACAGCCTTCAGTGAAATTGGCGCGGGCATCCAGCTTGGCCCCAACGTCACCCGCATCCTGCAAGGCTGGGGTCTGCTTGAAGCCGTGCGCCGGGTAGCAACTGCGCCCGATCGCTTGCAGGTACGCAGCGCCACCACGGGCGGCGTGATGGGCGAGCTGCGTTTGGGCGAAACGATGGCAGCGCGTTACGGCGCACCTTACCTGACGCTGCACCGCGCGGACTTGCATGCCGTGCTGCTTGGCGCTGTGCAGCAAACTGAAGCGGTGCTGCACACCGATTGCGCAGTACAAAGTTTTCAGCAAACACCGCAAATGGTTTCAATAAAGACCCACGCTGGCACGCAAGACTTTGACGTTTTGGTCGGCGCTGATGGCTTGTGGAGCAATATCCGCCAGCAGTTGTTAAACGATGGTGTGCCCCGCCGTACAGGTCACCTGGCTTACCGTGCATTGATCAAACAGGCCAACCTACCCGAAAGGCTGCGTAGTCAAAACGTCACCGCCTGGCTGGGCCCCAAGATGCACGCGGTACAGTACCCAGTGCGGGGTGGGGAGTGGTTGAATATTGTTGTGTTTGTCCACGGTGACGTGCCCGATGATTTCCAAAACTGGGACCACAACGCGAATGCAACGGACTTGGGCATTCATCTCGCGGGTTGCGCCCCTACCCTAAATGACTTGGTGAAAGCCGCACCAGACTGGCGCCTGTGGGTCATGCACGACCGCCCACCAATGCAGGGTGTGCAGCAG
>JANPDQ010000471.1:0-1577 GCA_031431575.1 Polaromonas sp. | reverse complement strand
AAAGAACTCAAGCTGCCGCAAGGCCGCCTGAAAACCGGCACACCGCCGCGCATTGATGGCCGCACGATTGACTTCAGCAAGTGCATTGCGCAGCCGGGGGATGGGATGCCGGGTGGTACTCCGGGCGATGTGCCTGTGTTCAGCTTTATGGGTGCTGCTATCGCACATCCTAGCCAAGTGCCGTGCTACATCACCCACACCAATGCGCGCACGCACGACATCATTCGCAGCGGCTTTGACCGCAGCCCCATGTTTACCGGCAAGATTGACGGCGTGGGCCCGCGCTACTGCCCGAGTGTGGAAGACAAGATCAACCGTTTTGCCGACAAGGACGCGCACCAGATTTTCCTGGAACCTGAAGGACTGAACACGCATGAAATTTACCCCAACGGCATTTCGACCAGCCTGCCGTTTGATATTCAGTATGACTTGGTGCGCTCGATGGTGGGGATGGAAAACGCCCACATTTTGCGGCCCGGTTATGCGATTGAATACGATTACTTTGACCCACGCGCCCTGAAAACCAGCTTTGAGACCCGGGCGATTGGCGGCCTGTTTTTTGCCGGTCAGATCAACGGCACCACTGGGTATGAAGAGGCCGCGGCCCAAGGCATGTTCGCTGGTATCAATGCCGCACTGCAATGCCAGGGCAAGGAGAGCTGGCTGCCCAAGCGCGACGAGGCCTACTTGGGCGTGCTGGTCGATGACCTGATCACCAAGGGCGTGACCGAGCCGTACCGCATGTTTACCAGCCGGGCCGAGTTCCGCCTGATGCTGCGTGAAGACAACGCCGACATGCGCCTGACTGAAAAGGGCAGGGAGCTGGGCTTGGTTGATGACGCACGCTGGAACGCCTTCAACCGCAAACGCGATGCTGTTTCACGTGAAACACAGCGCCTGCGCAGCATTTGGGTGAACCCGAACAACCTGCCGCTGGCAGAAGCTGAGCGCGTTTTTGGCAAGGCGATTGAGCGCGAGTACAACCTGGCTGACCTTCTGAGAAGGCCCGACGTAAACTACGCGGGGCTGATGAGTTTGGACGGCGGCAAGTATGTCAATGACGAAATAGCACAACTCGACGGACTCCAAAGCGTAATTGAACAAATCGAAATCACGGCCAAGTACGCGGGCTACATTGACCTGCAAAAGGTCGAAGTCGAGCGCGCCGCGCACTACGAAAACCTCAAACTCCCGCCCGAGCTGGACTACCTGCAAGTGCAGGCCCTGAGTTTTGAAGCGCGGCAGACGCTGGCCAAACACCGACCCGAAACGCTGGGTTTGGCGTCACGCATCTCGGGCATCACACCCGCAACAGTGTCTTTGCTGCTGGTGCACCTGAAGAAGAACTTGTGGAAGAACACTGTACCTTTGGCTGTAGCGGAAAAAGTCGAAGCATGAGCGGGGAAGAGGCGACCTTGCCTAACGTACTTATCAGGGGGCTGGCGCAGCTGCAACTTGAGCTGAGCGACCAACAAATTGGTCAGCTACAAGCCTTCCTGAAGCTGATCGCCAAATGGACCAAGGTCTACAACCTGACGGCTGTGCGCGACCCGGCTGAGATGATGACGCACCATCTG
>JANPDQ010000470.1:0-9503 GCA_031431575.1 Polaromonas sp. | reverse complement strand
CAGTTTCATGGTTGCGAAGCCTCGCAGGCCGTTTAGGCTTGAGAGAAATCCCGGGGCGGTTCTCCTCCTCCCTCCCTCCCTTGTTCGCATCGGGGCGCTTCGCAACATTTTTATATTCGCCGCGCCGATGTTAAGCAGGGTACGTCCGCGCATTGCTATCGTTGGCTCCGGTATTTCTGGACTTGCTGCCGCGCACGTACTCCACGGCCGAGCCGACATTACCCTGTTTGAAGCTGGCGCCTACTTTGGCGGCCACACGCACACGGTCGATGTCACCCTCCTGAACGCAAACGGTATCGCAGTCACCCACGGTGTTGACACCGGGTTTCTTGTTTTTAACGAGCGCACCTATCCCAACCTGATCAAGCTGTTCGCTGACCTAAAGGTGGACACCGCCAAGTCAGACATGTCGTTTTCGGTGCAGGTGCCGACTGCGCGTGGTGCCAGACTGGAGTGGAGCGGTTCGTCGCTGAACAGCGTTTTCTCGCAGCGCAGCAATCTGGTGAGCTGGAAGTTTTTGCGCATGCTGCGCGATATTGTGCGTTTCAACCGTGTGACCACGGCTCTGGCAAATGCCAATGCAGAAGCGGCCATGATGCAGCCGTTGGCCCAATTTTTGGAAGACCAGAAGTTCTCGAATGAATTTCGAGATTGGTATTTCTTGCCCATGATGGGTTGTATCTGGTCGTGCCCCACGCAGCAAATGTTGCAGTTTCCTGTGTCCACCATGATCCGGTTTTGTTACAACCACGGTTTGCTGCAGGTTGCCGATAGGCCGCAATGGTGGACGGTGGCCGGCGGCGCGAAACACTACGTTGAAAAAATCATCGCTGGCATTGCTGACAAGCGTTTGAACACCCCCGTGCGGTTGATTGAACGCGACGGTGAAGGCATAAAAATCACCACTGACACGGGCACAGAGAGTTTTGACAAAGTGGTGCTGGCGGCGCATTCCGACGAATCGCTCGCACTTCTCAGTCAGCCAACAGCCGCCGAAAAGCAATGTCTCGGCGCGATCACGTACCAGCCCAACCGTGCGGTGCTGCACACCGATGCATCGGTGCTGCCAAGCAAAAAACTCAGCTGGGCGGCGTGGAATTACGAGCGTGCGCCCTCCAGCAGTCACGAATCTACCCAGGTGTGCCTGCACTATTTGCTCAACATGCTGCAGCCGCTGCCGTTTGCGCAGCCAATGGTGGTGTCGTTGAATCCACTGCGGGAAATTGCGCGTAATTCCATCATGGGCGAGTACGAATATTCACACCCGGTGTTTGACCTTGCGGCCGTGCGCGCGCAGGGGGATGTGCCGGCGTTGCAAGGCCAGCGAAACACCTATTTTTGCGGCGCGTGGACCGGCTACGGCTTTCATGAAGACGGCTTGAAGTCCGGTGTGGCAGTAGCGCAGCAACTCCTGCAAGACTTCAAGAAAGTCACCGCGTGACCACGGCTGTCCCGCTGTTGGGCTTTGGTGTTGTGCGCCACAAGCGGGTCAAACCCACCAGCAATGGATTCACCTACCCCACCTATTTTCTAATGTTGCCGATGCGCTCCATGCAGTCAGCGCCCGCGCAGTCTGATGGCGCGTTTGTACCAAACCGAGGCGGCACCATCAGTTTTTTTGACCGCGACCACGGCGACGGTCGGGCCAACGCGGTAAGCTGGATTGACGAGTTACTGGCAAAAGAGGGCATTCTTGATGCCACCGGAGAGCTATGGCTGCACACTTACCCGCGCGTGCTGGGCTACACCTTCAAGCCAGTGAGTTTTTGGTACTGCCACGCGCAAGAAAACTCGCTGCGCGCCATCGTTGTGGAGGTCAACAACACCTTTGGCGAGCGCCACTGCTACCTGCTCGACAAGCCCACGTACGGCCATGAGTTGACGGCGGACAAGGTGTTTCATGTGTCGCCGTTTTGCACCCTTGAAGGCGGCTACCGCTTTCGTTTTATGCGCAGCTCTAAAGGCGGTGCTGAAAAAACAGTCGCCCGCATCGACTACGACGACGCAGCTGGCCCGCTGATTGAGACCAGCGTCAGCGGCACGCTGGAGCCGATCACCCGCGCCAGCTTGCGCAAAGCGCTGTGGCGCTACCCAGCCATGACGTTCGGCGTGGTGGTGCGCATCCACTGGCAAGCCGTCAAGCTGTGGTGCAAGCGTGTGCCCTTCATTTCAAAACCAAAGCCACCTGAACTTTTTGTGACGCGTTAAAGCATAAGAGCAACATTCCGATGACTACCAGCAATTCCCCATCGTCAGCAGCTTCTTGTGTGCTGCCAACTGGCGCACCATCGGCTGCGCGCGCGACGCTTAAATTACTCATGCGCTTGAAGCACGGCACGCTGACGGTGAAGCTGCCCGATGGCTCGGTGCAGCGCTTTGGCAATGGCGAGCAGCCCATGGCCAGTCTGCATTTGCTGAACTGGAACGTGTGCACCGCCGCGCTTAAATCAGGCGATATTGGTTTTGCTGAAAGCTACATCGCTGGCGACTGGACCACGCCGCACTTGACCGAGCTGCTGCGCGTGTTCATTTTGAATCGCAAAGAAGTTGAAGACGTGATTTACGGCACGTGGCTGGGGCGCTTTGCGTATCGCATCAAACACTTGCTCAACCGCAACACCAAAGCCAACAGCCAGAAAAATATCCACGCCCATTACGACTTGGGCAACGCGTTTTACGAGCTGTGGCTGGACGGCACGATGAACTATTCATCGGCTATTTTTGAAACGCCAGAAACTTCCATGCAGGAAGCCCAGCATGCAAAAGTGCGGCGTGCATTGCGCATGGCCCGCGTAGAGCCTGGCAGCCGCGTGCTGGAAATCGGCTGCGGTTGGGGTGCGCTGGCGGAAAAGGCCACAGCCGAATTCGGCGCTTCAATCGTTGGCGTAACCCTGAGCACCGAGCAGCTTGATTGGGCCAACAAGCGCCTGCAGCGCGAAGGCGTGGCGCGCAGCGGCGAAGGGCCGCCCACGGGCGCAGCAGCCCCCGCGGCGGGCAGCGTAGTAAGCAAAGCGACAAGCGTGGGGGCATCAACCTATGATTTGCGACTTCAAGACTACCGCGACATCGGCAAAACCACAATCGACGAACCTTTTGATGCTATCTGCTCCATCGAGATGGTCGAGGCTGTGGGCCGCGAATACTGGCCCGAGTATTTCCAAACCGTGCACCGCTTGCTCAAGCCCGGCGGCTACGCCTGCATTCAAAGCATCGTAATCGCCGACGAGCTGTTTGAGCGTTACCTGACATCGACCGACTTCATCCAGCAGTATATTTTTCCTGGCGGATGCTTGCCGTGCCCTAAAGAGTTTCGTGCACAAGCGGCCAAAGCTGGCTTTGATGTGGTGGACGAATTTTCTTTCGGCCAGGACTACGCCCGCACGCTGGAGCTGTGGCATGAGCAATTTGTAGCGCAGCAGGCGCACATTATGCAACTCGGGTTTGACACGAAATTCATTCGCATCTGGGAGTTTTATCTGGCCTATTGCGAAGCTGCTTTCAGGCAGTCCAACACGGACGTGGTGCAGTACACGCTGCGCAAGCGTCCATGAAAAAGCCCCAGTTGCTGGCGGCCAGTGCAGTGCTGGGCTTTGCTTGCGCTGCGCCTTTGGCACCAGTCTGGGCAGCACTTGGGCACCCACCAGAGCTTGCGGCTGCGTTACCGCAGCACCGTTTGCTGGGCAAGGCGCGGCTGTCGGTTTATGGGTTTCAGGTCTACGATTCGCGCCTGTGGGTGCCGCCGGCTTTCAAGACCGAAAACTTTTCCAGCCAGCCGTTTGCGCTGGAGCTTGTCTATCTGCGCGACTTAAAAAGCGATGCAATCGCAGACCGCTCGATTGCGGAGATGCGCCGCACGTCCCCCATCGACGATGTAAAAGCCGCCGCCTGGCGTCAAGCCATGGTGCGCGTTATCCCGAATGTCAAAAAAGGCGACCGCGTGACGGGCGTGAACCGGCCAGGGGAGGGCGCAACTTTCTGGGTCAACGGAAAGCTGGCTGGCGATGTTGACGACGGCGAGTTTGCGCAGCTGTTCTTCGGCATTTGGCTGTCGCCTAAAACGTCCCAGCCCAAAATGCGTATCGCGTTGCTGGCTGGCGCGCCATGAGCAGCGCTGCATTTACCGGCCGCAATGGTCTGGCTTACGGCATGCTGGGTTTGCCGCTGGCTTTTGTCGCGCTGCCGCTGTATGTGATTTTGCCAAACCATTATTCGCGCGAGTTTGGCGTGTCGCTGATCACATTGGGTTTTGTTTTGTTGGGCGCGCGTCTTTTTGACGCCTTCATCGACCCGCTGCTTGGCCGCATGAGCGACCGTTTGTTTGCCCGCTCTGCAAATGCCGTTCTGGCGATGGGCGCAGGCGCTGCAGTTTTGTTGGCCACGGGTTTTGCGTTACTGTTTTTCCCACAAGTTAACACGCCCAACGCTTTGGTTGTTTGGGCCAGTATCATGCTGGTCGTGACGTATGCGGGCTACAGCGCGTTGAGTGTGGCGCACCAGTCGTGGGGCGCGATGCTGGGCGGCAACGAAGCCGAGCGCAGCCGCATTGTGGCGTGGCGCGAAGGGCTTGGCCTGGTTGGTGTGGTGTTGGCATCAGTTACGCCGGTGGCGCTGGGCCTGCCCGCAACCACCGCTATATTTTTCGTAGCTCTCATCGTCGGCTGGCTCGCGTGGACGCGTGCGGTGCAGCCAGTGCCCGCCGTGCACCTGGCGGCAGCCCCCGGCGCAATCTGGTTGCCTTTTGAGCACACCAACTTCAAGAGTTTGCTGGTGGTGTTCATGCTCAATGGTATTGCCAGCGCAGTTCCAGCTACGCTGATTTTATTTTTTATTCAGGACTTGCTGCAAGCGCCCAAGAAACAGGAGCCACTGTTTTTGGGCAGCTATTTTGTGGCGGCGGCGCTGTCGATTCCGCTGTGGCTGGCGGTGGTCAAGCGGGTGGGCCTGGCCAAAGCCTGGTTGTGCGGCATGCTGCTCAGCATTGCCGTGTTTGTGTGGGCCACGCAACTGGGCGCTGGGCAAACTGGCGCGTTCGTCGTTATTTGTGCGCTGTCAGGTGTGGCGCTGGGCACCGACCTCGCACTTCCCGGCGCAATCCTGGCGGGCGTGATCCAGCGCAACGGCGATTCAGGCAAATCAGAAGGTGCGTACTTCGGCTGGTGGAACTTTGCCATCAAACTGAACCTGGCACTGGCCGCTGGGCTGGCGCTGCCATTGCTCAGCTATTTTGGCTATTCCCCTGGCGCGCGTGACGCACAAGCGCTCGGCGCATTGGTCATTGCCTACTGCGTGCTGCCTTGCCTGCTCAAACTGGCGGCTGCTGCAAGCCTGTATTTTTTAGTGATCAAACAACCTGCACATTTCAAGGCAAACCATGACCAACGTGAAATCACTTAAAACCGCTGCACGCGCCCTTGGCATTAGCGCCGTGCTGGCGTTGACTCTGGTGGCCGGTTGCGCCGGCCCGCAGATTGCTGACTATGCCAATGAGAAGCCTACGCTCGACATGCGGACGTATTTCAACGGCAAGATTGACGCGTACGGCGTGTTTACCGACCGATCAGGCAAGGTTGTCAAACGGTTTACGGTGGTCATGGACTGCAGCTGGTCAGGCCCGCCCGGCCAGGAGGTTGGCGTGCTGGACGAAGCCTTTACCTATTCGGACGGCACCAAAGACCGCCGCATCTGGACGTTAAAACGCAGCGCTGATGGCAAGTACACGGGCACCGCCAGCGACGTGCTGGGCACCGCCAATGGCGAAGTGCAAGGCAATGCCTTTCGCTGGGCCTACACGCTCAAGCTGCCAGTCGACGGCAAAATTATTGAAGTCCAATTTGACGACTGGATGTATTTAATGAACGAAAAAGTCATGTTGAACCTGGCAGAGATGAGCAAGTTCGGCTTCAAGCTGGGCGAAGTCAATTTGACGTTTGTTAAGCGATAACACGTATGAAAAGAGCCTGTAGCCCAATAAATACGGGCGCAAGCAGCTTTTATATTTATAGCAATTTGATTTTGAAGTTTGACCACCACCATGGCGCATAACGATCCCATTACCGACTGGCGGGGCAAATCCGTATGGCTTGTCGGCGCATCTACCGGCATCGGCCGGGCCACCGCACACGCGCTGCATGCTGCGGGTGCGCTTGTCACGGTGTCCGCGCGCGGCCAAGCGGCGCTAGACACGTTTGCCGCAGAACACCCAGGCGCAAAAGTGCTTGCGCTTGATGCATCCGATGCCGCTTCGGTTGAGGCTGCCGCCCGCACCGTTCTGGCTTCTGGTCCGCTGGACATGGTGTTTTACTGCGCAGGCTACTACAAGGAAATGCGCGCCACGCAGTTTGATTTGGCTGAAATGCTCAAGCACAACCAGATCAATTACGTTGGTGCCCTGTATGTATTGGCGGCAGTGTTGCCGCATTTTTTAGCGCGCAAAGCTGGCCACGTCAGCTTGGTCAGCAGCGTGGCAGGCTACCGGGGCCTGCCGCAAGGCTTGGCATACGGCCCGACCAAAGCGGCGTTGATCAACCTGGCCGAAACCATGCATGTGGACGTGAAAGACAGCGGGATAGGCGTGAGTTTGATATGTCCCGGCTTTGTTGAAACTCCGCTCACTGCGCAAAATAAGTTTGCCATGCCGGGTTTGATCAAGCCCGATAAGGCCGCTGAAGAAATTCTGAGCGGTTGGGCAAAGGGTGAGTTTGAAATTCACTTCCCCAAGCGCTTTACGCTGGTGATGAAGGCACTCGCGCTGCTGCCGCCGCTGCTGTATTTCCCCGCGATTCGCAAGTTTACTGGCTTGTAAATAGCGCAATTGCTATTTATTTGAGAGCTGCTTGCGCCCGTATTTAATGCTCTAAGGGCAGTGTTTACTCAATTTGGCTGAGTGTCTATAAAGCTGCTCCGCAATAGCAGTTTATCTTGTAATTTGGCCAGGTTCGTGTAGTTTGCGCGCCACGCCACTTCGGAGAAGCGAAAGTCCAGGTAGCCCAACGCGCAACCCACCGCCACGTCTGACAGGCTGAAGTGAATGCCACTGCAGTACGGCTTATCGTTCAGGCCGGTGCTCATGGCAATCAACACGGCGTTGATTTTTCCCATCTGGCGATCAATCCATGGCTGGCTGCGCTGTGCCTCAGTCCGGCCTTTGAACACCACTTCCATGCGGGCAAGCAGTGCGGCATCCATCAGGCCATCGGCCAACGCTTCCCAGGTTTTGACTTCAGCGCGCTCACGGCCCTGTGCCGGAATCAATTTGCCAACGGGCGAGAGGGTGTCTAGGTATTCAACAATAACGCGCGAATCAAAAACCGCCTCGCCGCCTTCCATCACCAGGCAGGGTACTTTGCCCAGCGGGTTGGATTGGGAAATGGTTGACTCAGCGGCCCACACATCTTCTTGCACCAAGTGATAGTCCAGCTTTTTTTCTGCCATAACCACCCTTACTTTGCGGGTGTAGGGGCTGGTGTTCGAACCGATAAGTTTCATAAATGGCTTGTTGTATCTTTTAGGGCTGACGCGAAGGTTTGTGAAAAGCATTCTATCGACTTGGCTGGGCTATGGCGCGGCGCATACATCTACGCCAAAACCGCCCGCCTACAATTGGGCTATGAGTCCTTCTAACCCCCCGTTGTCCCCGATCAATGCCCTGTCCCCGCTGGACGGCCGCTACGCAGCCCGGCTTGCCAATTTGCGGCCTCTGATGAGCGAGCAAGGCTACATGCACCGCCGCGTGCAAGTTGAAATTGCATGGTTTATTGCTTTGTCAGACGCCGGATTCGTCGAATTCAAGCCGCTTAGCCCCGGTGCGCGTACTTACTTGCTGGGGTTGGTCAAAAACTTTTCTGAAAGTGATGCGCTGGCCATCAAGGACATTGAAAAAACCACCAACCACGACGTGAAAGCAGTGGAGTACTGGATCAAGTCGCGGTTTGAAGCCCGCCCAGAGCTGCTGGCGGTCAGTGAATTCGTACACTTTGCCTGCACCAGTGAAGACATCAACAATACCAGCCATGCGCTGCAGCTCAAGGGCGCATTGGGCACCGTGCTGCTGCCCGCGCTAGACAAAGTGATTGCCAAAATGCGCGAGATGGCGCATGCACATGCCGTGCAGCCGATGCTCAGCCGCACGCACGGACAAACCGCCAGCCCAACCACGGTGGGCAAAGAAATCGCCAATGTAGTGGTGCGCTTGACGCACGCACGCGCCAAAATCGCCGCTGTGCCCCTGATGGCCAAAATGAACGGGGCTGTTGGTAACTTCAACGCGCATCTGGCAGCCTGGCCTGACCACGACTGGGAGGCCTTCAGCCGAAAAGTAATTGAAACGCCCGAGCCGCTTGGCCTAGGCCTGAAGTTTCAGCAATACAGCATTCAAATTGAGCCGCACGACTACATGGCCGAGTTGTTTGATGCGATTGCCCGCACCAACACTATTCTTGTTGACTGGTCGCGCGACGTGTGGGGCTACGTCAGTTTGGGCTACTTCAAGCAGCGCCTGAAAGCCGGTGAAATTGGCTCGTCGACCATGCCGCACAAGGTCAACCCGATTGATTTTGAAAATGCTGAAGGCAATCTGGGTTTGGCCAATGCCTTACTCAAACACTTGTCTGAAAAATTACCGGTTTCCCGGTGGCAGCGCGACTTGACCGACTCCACCGTGCTGCGCAACATGGGCGTGGCCGTTGGCTACGCAGTGCTGGCCTACCACTCACTGAATGTCGGGCTGGGCAAGCTTGAATTGAACGTTGAGGCAATCGACGATGATTTGAACGCATCGTGGGAAGTGCTGGCCGAGCCGATTCAAACCGTGATGCGGCGCTATGGTGTACAGGGCGCGTATGAAAAGCTCAAGGAAGTTACGCGTGGCAAAACCGTGCAAGCTGCCGATTTGCATGATTTGATACGCTCGCTCGACATCCCTGAGGCCGAGAAAGCCCGCTTGCTCGCCATGACGCCAGCCAGCTACACCGGTATCGCTGCGCATCTAGCGCAGCGGGTTTAGTTTTTTAACTAGAGGAACGCACCATGGCCAAGTCAAAAAGCCCATCAAACACCCCGCCCACGGCCATCAACATCGGTATCGATGAGAAAGACCGCGCGGCAATCGCCAAGGGCCTTTCCCACCTGCTGGCCGACACCTACACGCTATACCTGACGACGCACAATTTTCACTGGAACGTGACTGGCCCGATGTTCAACACGTTGCACCAGATGTTCATGGTGCAGTACACCGAGTTGTGGACAGCGGTAGACCCAATTGCCGAGCGCATACGCTCACTCGGCCACCACGCGCCAGGCTCATACGCCCAGTTCAGCAAGCTGGCTTCTGTGCCTGATGCCCCCGCAACCCCACCTAAGGCGCTGGAGATGGTGCGCATTCTGGTTACGGGCCATGAGGCCGTAGCCCGCACAGCACGCCATTTGTTCCCGCTGGCAGACAAAGCCAGCGACGAGCCCACCGCCGATTTGCTGACCCAGCGGCTGACGGTGCACGAGCAGACTGC
>JANPDQ010000469.1:0-3452 GCA_031431575.1 Polaromonas sp. | reverse complement strand
ACTCTACCACTGCATAGATAGGTGCAGAAAGCCGTCTGATTGACAAAGCGACATTGTTGGATTAATTGACAACAACCAATGCTGTTGTCATAATCTCCAACATGAAGGCAACACTGATTGCGCGGAGACGCATTGTTTACTCACAGAGTGCTTTTGCCGAGTTGATTCTTTGGCAAGTCCCAAAGCCTGTTGCAGGCTCTGACCATGACTTCAAATACCGAATTGCCTACGTGGTTGACGCAATATGCGTCGTTCGTTACGACAACGAGGTCGGCAAAGGGGACCATCGACATTTTGGCTCGGTTGAAAGCCACTACAAGTTTGGATCTCCTGAAAAGTTGATGGTTGATTTTCAAAAAGACATAGCAAGGTGGAACCATGAAAACAGTCATTCTTGAAGTTAGCTCCCCTGAAGATTCCTTGGCGAGCTTTGTGCAGTCATGGAAGTCTGGCAAGGTAGAGCGCAACACACGAATAGCCTTCGCCACGCCAGAACTGCTGTGGCAAGTACTAACTGCCAAACGCTGGGAACTGCTCAAAGCGCTGTGCGGCGCTGGCCCCATATCCATACGCGAAGCAGCGCGCCGAGTTGAGCGTGACGTGAAAGCGGTTCACGCAGACATTACCGCGCTGCTCAATGCAGGCGTGATTGACCGCGACGAAGGCGGCGGTATTGTTTTTCCGTTTGAAGCGGTCAAGGTTGAATTTTTGCTTGAAGCGGCTTGACGCAGAGATCGGGTAGGTCGGTAAGGGGCATGGATTCCGGCTGAGATATGGGAAGATGGTTTGGAGCGGTTTGGAGATAAAAATAGCCTATAGGCCAATTAATACGGGCGCAAGCAGCTACTAAAATAATAGTGTGTCAAATCGTCAAGGCAATGCCAAGCTCCGTCGCCGTAGCATTCAACTGTTTTTCAAAGCAGCAAAAAACCAGATCTCTGCCAAGCTGCCGGACTACACGCTGGGCGTTTGACGCACGGCCGCACCAGCACTGGCTTGCCTGTCTCATCCACGCCATGGACGGCAAAGACGTTCTTGGCCAGATCAATTCCGATGGTAATGATGGCCATGATTTCTCCTTCAAGTTGAGTTAATGAACAGGTTGACCTCTCTATCTTGGCACTTTTATGCCTTTCACCGCAAGTGTCTCGACTTGCGGCTAGCTTGAGACTGGGAAGTCCCTTTCGTTAGACGTTAGACTGCTTTGAAACTCCTTGAAGGTTTGCAATGGAAACCGGCAATGGCGGCGATATACATCTGGGAGATTCAATGAATACATCAAAGGCGGCAGAGTTGATTGAGGTGATGGCAGCGTCACTGCGGGCCGACCCTCATCAGTTTCAAATTTTGATAAACGTGACTGGCCAGAGCGTTACAAGTAATGGTGGCACCGGAATGAGCATTTCTGTATCGGGCGGTGGGCCCGGTTCTACCACCATTGGAAACAAGGTTTCACTTTCCGGTGCGCAGATCGAAATTTCGCAGCAACGAGGCGTTCAGGCCATGAACGAGCAGTTCGAGGCGCTCCTCCTCAAGTTGGGCGAGATATGCCAAGAACTCAAAAAGCCCACTCCAGACAAAACTATGGTGAAACAAGCCATTGACTCGCTGCGAAATACGTGGGTGCCAGGCGTGATCATTGGAGTCCTCGGCAACGTCGCTTCAAATGCGCTTGGCGTATAGCGCGCCTAACTCGCACCTTAGCTAACAAATGATCACGTTCCTGCTATTCGGATCAATCGCGCTCATGGTTCTTGTAGTTGTGCCGTTGGGTCTGGTAATCCTTTTCCGAGAGCGCACGGCCAACCTCCACAGAATCTGGGATCTTGCCCTCGGAGGCGATCGGGTGGCACGGGTCTACATGGTGTGTGTGGTAGCCGCATTCTTGCTGGCAGTCACCTCAGTTTTGCTTATGAGGGCATCGGGGCCAACAGGCTCTTCCGTCGCAATAGCGGCTAAACTAACAGTGCAGCCGACTGCCTTCTGCGGCCGCTGAATTTGGACGGTTAGGTCTTTCGCTATGCCCAGTGATACACCCACACTTATTCGTGATGAGAGTGCGCTTTTGAATGAGTGCGTCCGAATTGGCCCTACTGGTATTAGCGTGTTAAATCGTGGCCGAGCAAATTTTGCTACCACTTACTCAACTAGTTTCTGTGAGCTGGTTGCAGACCTCCTGCTTCTGTACAAAAAACATGGCATCAACAATGCCACCTACAGACTGTCCGATAAATTTCGTGGCCTAAAAATTAGCTCATGTCGCGGTGCAGAAATGAGCTGTGAGCGGGTTCAATACATGCTGAACCACGGCGTGTCGAAACTTGAAAAATCCAACACCTTTCGCGTTCTCAACAGCCTCACAAAATCCAAGTGTCAGGTTTGTGGCAAGTGGAAAAGTGGGCTTGAACAACATATCAAAGATGCACACCCGCAGCTCATTAGCCTGACCCAACACTTTGGGTAAGCGGACCTGCCGCAACCGGCAGTCTGCTTGCCTCGAATTTAGGCCACACAAACCATGGTTAATAAGCAACCGAGAAATCCTCCGACAATTAGCTTTGAGCTGGGAGCGACATACACACGGGATCAGATTAATGCTGCACTTGGGGGCAGCAAGCGATCAGCGATTCCAACCGTGAAGGGCATTGTCGTCGCGCTATGCATTAGAACGGATCTAAATGCTAAAGCACCAAGGGAGTTTCTTTGCGGTGTCGGCCCAGCCAGGGTCAAAGCAGGAAACTTGCTTGCTTTAACCGTAAGCAAGGTGCCGGTCTTCATTAAGACGAACGTCAATGAGTGGGAGTACAAAGGGCTGTTCCGCGTAGCTGGTTCTTATCGCTCGGGGCAGAGATTTGATGCAATGGTTGCCAGGTCAGGTAGGTCACTCAGTAGCGTCAGTGTTGCCATCGAACTGACGGGGTCATAAGGTGAAGGCGGTCGCTCGGTGGGGTCCAAGCCTTCGCCTAAGTCGCGCACCATCGGCGGGCCTGGCGTCCGGCCGTTGTCGCCCGCACACCTCGAACGTTAGAAGCCCTAATTGACGGGCATTTCGATGCCAATTAAGGTCTGTTTTCTATACTATGGTGACCCTCGAGTTCGACACTGCAAAAAGCGAATCCGATCGCACGAAACACGGCGTCGATTTTGTTGAAGCGCAGGGTCTTTGTAACGATCCGATGCTGCTGGAGATTCCGGCAAAAACGGACGATGAACCCCGTTATCTGGTAATTGGGCTAATTGACGGGAAGCATTGGTCAGCCATCATCACCTATCGCGGGGCAAATATTCGATTGATATGCGTGCGTCGTGTACGCACAGAAGAGGTGTCACTGTATGAAAGCTAAAAAATTCGAGCAACAGTTTGTCGATGGCATCGACATCACTGCTGTGTTGGACCTGTCTAAATCCAAGCGCGTGCTGCAGGAGCAAAAAAGGGTGAATGTCGATTTTCC
>JANPDQ010000468.1:0-5323 GCA_031431575.1 Polaromonas sp. | reverse complement strand
TAGGTAGAAATTTTCCGGTTTTTGCCGCGAGGTACAGCAAAATCGCGCCTGATTCAAACAATGCGATAGGTTTGCCGTCTGGACCGTTGCGGTCAAGCAGCGCCGGAATTTTGTTGTTCGGGCTTATCGCCAGAAATTCGGGCTTGAACTGGTCCCCGGTACCAATATCTACCGGCAAGGCCTCCCAGTCGCGATGTAGGAGAAAACCGCATTCTTCAAGCATGATGTGAATTTTGTGGCCGTTTGGGGTTGGCCATGAGTAAACCGTGAGCATTGCAGCAGTCCTTTGCTAATATGTACTCAGCACTCTAAAAGAAATCGGCACACCATGTTTGATCGGCTAAAGAAAGCGTTGTCAAAAGACGCGTTGCCCCCAGCGCCAGCAAGCAAACCTGACATGCATGAAGACCTGGTGGCGTGGGGTTTGGAGCATGGCCTCAAAGGTGCATCCACCAACGACGCCAAGGGTTTTGCAATGACAGGCATGACCAGCGGCAGGGCGTGGACGCTTGAATGCGCAAAGTCATCACGCGACTACATTCGCGGGGACGAATTGCGCGCCAAGGCCGACTTAAAAGTGAACGACGATGCAGTGGTGTTGATCATGAACCGACCGCTGAAAAACGCCTTGGAAACCCGCGCGTATTCGATGTACACCGACACGCTGCAAACCACCGCCGACCCCAGCTTGCCCGAAGAAATGCGCTGGCTGGCAATGTACCCGGAAGCAGACTGGCCAGCAATGCCACGCCCGTTTTGGAACCGATACGTAGCGCTGTCTGACCAGCTTGAGCATGCAGTGGCGTGGATCGATGAAGACTTGATGCGCATGCTGGTTGCATGGCCCCAGCCTGCGCCCGATGACCAGGTCCCTTTTATTTTGATGGTGCTGCGCGGCAAAGCCTATTTGCGCATGCAGTACACGCCGGGCGACATGCTGACTCTGGAGCACGCAACAAAGATTTTTACCAAAGCCTGCGCGTCAGCGATCGCGACTTTGGCCATCGCTCAGAAAAAATGGGTTAAAAAGTCCCTTAGCGCAACAAATTCGGGCGTAAAAAGCTATTAATTTTGTAGCAAATATCGGCTAGGTTGCTTCCGATCAAGCCAACACACCTCGTCGATTTACCAACTATCTGATAGACGGCCCGGCCCGCACCGCCTTCATGGCGCCTTCACCAAGTGCAGCACCAAACTTTTTAGCCAGCCGCTCGGCTACGTTGTCGCGGCGGGTGTAGTCGATGATGTCGTCGGTTTTCACGACTTCGCGGGCGACGAATTCGAGGGTGCCCAGCTTGTCAGCCAAGCCCAGGTCGATGGCTTGCTGGCCAGTCCAGAACAGGCCGCTGAACATTTCTGGTGTTTCCTTCAGGCGTTGGCCGCGCCCGTCTTTGACCACAGCAATAAACTGCTGATGGATTTGGTTCAGCATGGCTTGGGCAAAAGCGCGCTGCTTTTCGGTTTGCTCACTGAAAGGGTCCAAAAAGCCCTTATTCTCACCAGCGGTAAGCAAGCGGCGCTCAACGCCAACTTTTTCCATTAAGCCAGTGAACCCAAAACCATCCATCAGCACGCCGATACTGCCGACTATGCTCGCCTTGTCTACGTAAATTTGGTCGGCGGCCACTGCAATGTAGTAAGCCGCTGATGCGCAAGTCTCACCGACTACGGCATACACAGGCTTTTTATGTTTCGCTTTCAGTCGGCGAATTTCGTCATTCATCATGCCGGCCTGCACTGGGCTGCCACCAGGTGAATTGATCAGCAGCACTACGGCTTTTGCTCCGTCGTCTTCAAAAGCGGCTTTTAGAGCGGCGTTGATAAACTCGGCACTGGCGTCCGCTCCATCGGCAATTTCGCCTTTGATTTCAACGACTGCGGTGTGCGGGGTAGACACGCTGCTTGAACTCGGATCGCCCCGGTGCATCACAAACCAGATCAGCCCGCCGAAAAACAGCAGCCATGCCAGGCGCACAAAGGTTTTCCAGCGGCGGGCGGCTTTTTGCTCGTTCAATGACGCAAATGCCAGTTTTTCAAGCGTGCTGCGTTCCCAATTGGGCTGACTGGTCGGATCGTTCTTATTCATGTTGGTATCGCTGCTTTTCGCTATGCTTTCAGGAGCTGCTTGCACCCGTATTGATTGGTCTGAAGGCTCATTTACTATGAAATCTGACAACTCGGTCGGACTGTCATACGGATCGTGCGTTGGCTCAATCGGGTCGGGGCGTTTTGGATCAGTCATGCGCAGTAGTTTAAAGAGATGGCGCGCTGTTAGCGCCAATTGTCAAAAGACCTGGGGTTTTAAGTTGTAAGCGGTTTGCCACAGAACGACGCCGCCTTGTTCGACAAGCGTGATTTTTACCAGCCCACCGCGGCACGGCCCGCCCGCACATTCGCCAGTTTGCGGTGAATAAGCTGCCCCGTGCGTGGCGCAGAGCAGCCACTGGCTGGTCGCATCAAAAACCTGGTTGGGCTGCCAATCCAGCTCCATCGCCACGTGGGTGCAGCGGTTCAAGTAAGCCTGCGGCTGGCCTTCAAATCGCACGGCGAAGGCTCTGCAAGTTTGGCCTGCGTACACCACGTCAAAAGGCACGGCTAAACCGCCATCACGCAAATCGGCGGAATTGCAAAGCGGCAGCAAGTTGTCCACTTCTAGCACCGCGCGTTTGCCTTACGCATTAACCGCTAACCAATCGTGCAGGTCTGCCACTGAATGCGCGATATGGCGTGGCAAAAGCGCGGCGAAAGTGGCGGGCTCGTGCGCGCCGTAGCTCACGCCCACGCTGGGGCAAGCGGCGTTGATTGCCATTTGCAGGTCGTGCGTGGTGTCGCCCACCATCAGCACCCGCTCTGCGGTAAAGCCGAACTGCGCAATCAGTTCATGCAACATTTTGGGGTGCGGCTTGCCTGCGGTTTCGTCGGCTGTGCGGGATGCATCAAACAAACCCTTCAGCGCGACGCTTTTCAGCGATTCGTCCAGCCCGCGGCGCGACTTGCCGGTGGCCACTGCCAGCTTGTGGCCGCGCGCCTTGAGCGCCGCGAGCATCGGCAGCACGCCATCAAACAGGCTCAAGTCGCTGACGTGCAGCGCATAGTGGTGCTGGTAGCGCTCGCCCAGCAGCGGGTATTTTTCAGGCGGTACGTCGGGTGCAGCGTGCGCCAGCGCTTGCTTGAGCCCCAGGCCAATTACATACGCCGCGGCCACGTCGGTGGGCCTTGCGCCGCCAACATCCACTACAGCGGCTTGAATGCAGCGCGTGATGATTTGGGTGGAATCGAAAAGTGTGCCGTCCCAGTCGAAGGCAATCAGGTCGAAGTTAAGGGTGGTCATGGCGCAATGGTGGGTAAGGTTGGCAAAAACTGCTGCAACTCAGGCGGCAATTGGGCCTGTAGATGAACAACCTTGCGCAGTTTGGGGTGGTTGAACTTCAGGCTCCAGGCGTGTAAAAACATGCGCTTCAAGGCTGGCATAGCAACATTGGTTTTTTGCAGCGCTTTGTTTAATTCAAAGTCGCCGTACTTGTCGTCCCCCGCAATCGGGTGGCCGGCGTCGGCCAGATGTACGCGTATTTGATGCGTGCGGCCGGTTTTGATAGTGACTTCGAGCAGCGTAAAAGCGCCGTTGGCAGAAATCGCAGGGAAAGTTGCTTTGACTTTGACGAGCGTGACCGACCGCAGGCCGTCCGGGTGGTCGTTGGCAACTACTTTTACGCGGCGCTCACCGTTTGGTGCTTCGTATTTGTGCAGCGCCTTATCAATCACGCGCTGGCTGGCGGGCCACGCGCCTTTGACCAGGGCCAGGTACACCTTGTCGGTTTCGCGCTCCCTGAACTGCTCTTGCAGCAACTTTAAAGCCATGCGCCGCTTGGCAATCAGCAACACGCCGCTGGTTTCGCGGTCAAGCCGGTGCACCAGCTCTAAAAAGTCGGCCTCGGGCCGCGCCATGCGCAATTGCTCAATCACGCCAAAGCTGACGCCACTGCCGCCATGCACGGCGACGCCAGCGGGTTTGTCAATTGCCAGCAGAAAGTCGTCTTCAAACAATACCGGAAATTCGGCCGCCGGGGCAAATCCGCCTACGGTTGACATAGCACCGTGCCTGACCACTTCTTGCGCGGTGGCAATGGCGGCGGCTTTTTGGTCTGCCCGCTCAGACTTGCGAACCGGCGGCAAGCGCACAACATCGCCAGTTTCAACACGCGTATCTGCCTGCGCCCTGCCCTTGTTGACGCGCACTTCACCGCTGCGGATGATGCGGTACACGTGGGTTTTGGGCACGCCTTTGAGCTGGCGAATCAAGAAGTTGTCGAGCCGCTGGCCAGCGTAATCTTCATCAACGGTTACAAACGTTGCAGCGAGTGTGGGGGCTACGGGACGAGGCGCAGGATCTGCCAATGCTGCCCCTATAATAGATTTCACTGGCGTTGTGCTTGTTAAGTGGTTGATTTGTCTGGATTTTAGTCCACGCACCTCATTAAACCCACAGTGGCCCCTGAAAAGGCGCTGATGGTTACATCTAACAAACCGGGCTGGAAGGTCGATGCCAATGTCGGCAACACCAAAGGCTAGAGCGTGCAAGGCACCCAGGCCCGTGTTGCTCGGCAGTCAAGTCGACGTTTTGCGAATTCAACTACGGAATACCCAAACAGGCAGCTGCCTTTTCAATAAATCAGCTGTTTGCGGATCTGGCTAAGAAAAAAGTCTTTACACAGTAGCCCCTTGATGACAACGCTCTACACACTGATTACCCTTTGCCTGCGGGGCTTTTTAGCACCGTTTTTTGGCATAAATCAGCCTGTAGCGCAATCAATATGGGCGCAAGCAGCTATCAAAAACATAGCGATGCATTTCCCCACTGGCCTGACTTTTACTCGCCCCATCCACGCGCCTACGCTCAAGCTATTGCCCTGATTGGTTTACCCAGTCGGGTCGGCATCGCTTGGGCTCTCCGGCAATTCCCCCGTTCGCACTGCGTCTTCCCCGGCATCGTTGGCCCGTTTTGGGCTGGAACTGTTCATTGATTTGAACGAGACAGAAGGAAGATCATCATGAAACGCATGTTGGTAAATGCAACGCAGTCCGAAGAGCGCCGCCTGGCGATTGTTGACGGCCAAAAACTGCTGGACTACGAAATTGAAATTGAAGGGCGTGAACAGCGCAAGGGCAACATTTACAAGGCCGTCGTCACCCGCGTCGAGCCGTCACTGGAAGCCTGCTTTGTCGACTACGGTGAAGACCGCCACGGCTTTTTGCCGTTCAAAGAAATCTCACGCAACTACTTTGCGGCTGGCGTATCGGTCGGCCAGGCGCGCATCCAGGATGT
>JANPDQ010000467.1:0-5156 GCA_031431575.1 Polaromonas sp. | reverse complement strand
GGGTACACGTTGTAGCCGCCGCTGATGATGAGGTCTTTGCTGCGGCCCACGATGGTGATGTAGCCGCGTGCGTCTATCTTGCCGACGTCGCCAGTTTTGAAGAATCCGTCAGCGGTGAATTCCTCTTTGGTCTTCTCCGGCATACGCCAGTAGCCTTTGAAGACGTTCGGGCCTTTGACCTGAATGCCGCCGATTTCGCCCACGCCCATCGCCTTGCCATCGTCACCCTGCACGCGCAGGCTGACACCTGGCAATGCAAACCCGACTGTGCCGCCGCGGCGTTCGCCTGCGTAGGGATTTGATGTCAGCATGGCGGTCTCGCTCATGCCATAGCGTTCCAAAATCGTGTGGCCTGTTTGTTCTTTCCACGCATTGAAGGTTTCAATCAGCAGTGGTGCAGAACCCGCCACAAACAGCCGCATGTTGCGCACGGCGTTTTTATCCAGCCCCGGCTCATTTAGCAACCGCACATACAAAGTAGGTACGCCCATAAAAACCGTGGCCTCAGGCATTTTGCTCACGACAAACTTCGGGTCAAACCTGGCGCACCAGATCATTTTGCTGCCGTTAATCAACGCGCCATGCAGCGCCACAAACAGACCATGCACATGAAAAATCGGCAGCGCATGAATCAACACATCCCCCGGCTTCCAGCCCCAATAGTCTTTTAGCACCAGCGCGTTGCTCAGCATGTTGCTGTGCGACAGCATTGCGCCCTTGCTGCGGCCAGTGGTGCCGCTGGTGTACAAAATGGCGGCCAGGTCATCAACGCCTTTTACGGCCACCGTGTGTTTTTCACTGCAATGCGCGGCGCGATCTAGCAGTGAACCGGTACGGTCGTCGTCCAGCGTGAACACGTTTTGCGTACCTGCCTTGAAAGCAATTTTGCTGACCCAGCCAAAGTTCTTTTTGCTGCACACCACCACTGCTGGCTCGGCATTGCCGATGAAATACTCCATTTCAGCGCTTTGGTACGCGGTATTAAGCGGCAAAAATACATAGCCTGCGCGCAGCGTGGCCAGGTACAGCAACATGGCTTCAACCGATTTTTCAACCTGCACCGCGATGCGGCTGCCTGCTGGCAGATTGAGCGATTCAAGCAAGTTGGCCAACATGGCAGTGGCGCGTTCCAGGTCGCGCCACGAGTAATTCAGCCCACTGTCGGTTTCAACGGCAATAGCATCAAGATCGCTCGGAAAGGCTGCGCGAAGTGCTGCAAAAAGATTGTTATTTTTCATGGAGGTATTCAAAACTTCGGTGGCCGCTTTTCAATGAACGCGGTAACGCCCTCACGGTGTTCGGGCAAGTCAGCGTATTGGTAAGCATTTGCTATTAATTCAGAAGCTGCTTGCGCCCGTTTTAATTGGGCTAGAGCACTAAAACACTGTTTATTCATGGCTGCAGCACCTGGCGCGAGCTGGCCAATGCGCTCTACATAGGCTTGCACCGCTGGCCCCAAATCCGCGTCGGTACACACAGCGTTTAAAAAGCCGCGCTGCAGCATTTTCGGTGCATCGAGCACGCTGGCCGCCAGCAACATTTCACGCGCAGTCAACTCACCCACGGCGCCCACCACCAATGCTGCCTCGCGTGGTGCCATCGGGAAACCCAGCTTGGCAATGGGCGCGCCAAACTTTGCGCTGGCACCGGCCAAGCGAATGTCGCAGCAGCTGGCAATCTCCAATCCCGCGCCCATGCAATTTCCTTCAATGCGGGCAACAACGGGCAAGTTGCAGTCGAGCATGGCCTGCAAGCCGCCCCAAACATCGCCCTCATGAAATTCACGAAGAGAAGCCTCGTTAAAACGAAACGCGGCGTATTCAGAAATGTCGCCACCAGCGCTAAAGTGCGCGCCCTCCCCGGCCACCACAACGCAGCGTAAATCACTGTTTGCAGCGATGGCTTGAAACACGCTGCGCAGTTCCCGCCACATGGCCCGTGACATGGCATTGAGCTTGGCCGGATTTAACAGCGTAACGCTGGCCAGCCTGCCAGCGACGCTTACAGTGACCGCACCCATCAATCTAGTTTGGCACCTGCCGTTTTAACCACCGCCGCCCAGCGCTTGACTTCGCTGCTGACAAAAGCGCCAAACTGCGGCGGTGTGAAGCTGCCAAATTCTGCTCCGTTCGTGGCCCAGATGGCTTTTAACTCGTCTGAAGCGGCAGCTTTGCGCAGCTCTTCAACAATGCGAGTTTGCACATCGGCCGGCGTGCCTTTTGGTGCCCAAATACCGTACCAGGTGGTAACGGTGTATTCGGGCAGACCCAACTCTGCCGCGCACGGCACATCCGGAAAAGCCGGATTGCGTTTGGGGCCAGACACCATCAGCGCCTTGACGCGCCCGCCTTTGATGTGCGCGCTCGATGAGCCCAGGCCGTCAAACATCATGTCAACTTGCCCGCCCACCAAGTCGCGCAGCGACGGGCCCGCACCGGTATACGGAATGTGCGTGATGAAGGTTTTGGTTTGCTGCTTGAACAGCTCTCCTGCGAGGTGGTGCGACGTGCCCGCACCGGCGGAGCCGTAGTTGTATTTGCCTGGCGCTTTGCGCACCGCTTCAATAAAACCCTTGAAGTCTGCGTACGGCATATTTTTCGGGTTGACAACGAGTACCTGCGGCACGTTGGCCATAAGCGCCAGCGGAATAAAGTCTTTTTCAATATCGTAGTCAAGGCGCGGGTACATCGACGGCGCAATCGAGTGGTGCACCGCACCCATGAACAGCGTGTAGCCATCAGGCGCAGCTTTTGATGCGATGGTTGCGCCGACCGTGCCGCCCGCACCGCCCCGGTTGTCAATAACCAATGCCTTGCCCGAAATTTTGGCGAATACTGCCGACAGTGGCCGTGCAAATGCGTCGGTACCGCCACCTGCCGGGAAAGGCACTATTAAATTCACTGGCTTTGCAGGCCATGCCGACTGCGCGTAGCTGCCCAGCGCAATCAAGGCGGCACTGGCAGTTGCTGCACGCATCAATGCGCGGCGGGTGTGTGTGGATGAATCAAAAGTCATGCTGTCTCCAGTTGTAGTGATTGCAAAAATCAAAAAACGCTAACCATATAAATTTTCAATCGCTTTAGTCACAGGAACTTTCCCCTGCGCAAGTTGCAAGCGGTGCTTGTCCAGTCGCTTGATGTCGTACATGTAGTTGACCATCACACCAAACGACTGCTTCAGCCCTTTCGCTGAAGGGTCACCGGCCCAGTTAAGCCGCTCAACCCGAGCGCCATTGCCCAAGTGAAAACGCGCAACCGCGTCTACCGGCTTGCCGTCAACCACTGCACGGCCCAGGTAATGGGCAACCTGCTGCAACACTTGCCGTTTGAGCGGTGACTTGTCCGGCAGGGCCAAAACATCAGCACTGTGCAGTTCGTCGGCCAGCGCAGGTGCATTGCGCACCAGCCAGGCTTTGAACCCAGGAATGGGCGACAGCGTGACGAACGTTTTGAGCTTGGGAAACTCTGCCTTGAGGGTGTCCACCACGCGCTTGATGAGCGAGTCACCAAAACTCACGCCGCGCAGGCCAGACTGCGTATTGCTGATCGAATAAAAAACAGCAGTGGTGGCCAGGTTCAGGTCTTCAACATCAGCGGACTCATCGAGCAGCGGCGTGATGCAGTCGGCCACGTGGTGCGTTAGCGCAACCTCAACAAAAATAAGCGGGTCATCGGGAAGGCACGGATGAAAAAACCCGTAGCAGCGTCGGTCGGAGTCGAGGCGATTTTTAACATCGGCCCAACTTTTTATATCGTGTACCGCTTCGTACTTGATGAGTTTTTCAATCAGTGACGCAGGCGAGTCCCAACTGATGCGGCGCAGGTCTAAAAAGCCCACATCAAACCAGGTGGAAAACATGTACTCCATCTCGACATCAAGTGCGGCCAGTCGCTTGTCGCCTTTGAGGTGCGGCAGCATTTCGGCGCGCAAGTCCACCAAAAACCGAATCCCCTCTGGGAACGCGCTGAACCGCTGCAACAACCGCCTGCGTGGCGACACCGTCGCGCGCCGGTAGCGTACCTCGGCCACCGCCTCATCAGCGGTGCCAACCGCTGCAGCAAACTGGTCATGGGCAGCTTTGGTTTTTTGCGGGTCTGCTACAAATTGCTCGCTCATTAGCAGCCACATGTCGCGCCGCTCATTGGGTGCGGCTTGGGCATACCACTGGGCGATGCGCTTGGCGCGCAAACCGCCTTCGATTTCACTGACCTGCGGCTCAACGACTTTTTTGAGCTCCAGCAGCGTTCGGCGCAGCACGCGTGGCGACAGCGCTTCTTCTTTTTGCCGCAGGGTGGCACTCAAGCGGTCTCGGGTGCTGCGGCCATTGGGTTTTAGTTCGTCATTTGCTATTTTTTCAGGAGCTGCTTGCGCCCGTATTTTTTGGTCTGCAGGTGCATTTGATGCATTTTCCGGGCTGCTGGTATTGGCCGCCGGTTTGCTGCGTGAAAAACGCGACACGCTGCGGTTTAACCACTCGGGCGCACTCATGACGCAAACCTCGCTTGCTTGCCGTGTACCTGGCGCAGCGCTTCGCGCTGGCGCGTGAGGTGGGTGCGCATAGCCGCTTCAGCGCCTTCGCTGTCGCGGCTTTTCAGCGCAGCAAAAACCGTCATGTGTTCTGACAGGCTTTGCTGCAGGCGGCCAGGCGCGCTGAGCGACTGCAAGCGAGACAACCTCAATATTTTGCGCAAATCCGCGATGCTCTGGCTCAGCCAGCGGTTGTTGGCCAGCAAAATAATCGCCTCATGAATCGCAAAGTTGGTAGCGTAGTAATCACTGATGCGTCCGCTCTTTGCCTGGCGCTGCAACTTCTCGTGCAGCGCACCCAGTTCCTTCAGGTCGGCGTCACTGGCGTTGCGCGCTGCCTCGTAAGCGCAGCGCCCCTCAAGCAGTGCAATAACCGGAAAAATATCGTCCAGGTCCTGCTCGGTTACCACGCTAACAAAGCAACCGCGCCGCGGTTCGTGGCGCAGCAGCCCCTCTGCGGTCAGCACCTTCAAAGCTTCCCGCAAGGGTGTGCGCGAAATCTTCAGCCTTTCACACAACGCGACTTCATCCAAGAAGCTGCCAGGGGCGAGCGTGCCTGCAAAAATCTGTTCGCGCAGCGAGCTGGCGACTTCTTGGTGTAGCGAGTTTTGAACAAGGCGCATGGCTGG
>JANPDQ010000466.1:0-5167 GCA_031431575.1 Polaromonas sp. | reverse complement strand
TTGAGTGTCGGCGCGGTGGCGACCGTAGACTGATTCCAGCGCGTCGCTGATTTCACCGACCGTAGCGCGTGCGCGCACGGCTTGAATGGACAAGTCGAGCAGATTGCCCGTGTTATCTTCTGCTGCGATTTTAATAGCTGCCAGCATCGATATTACCTGCGCTGCATCTCGTTTTGACTTGATTTCTATCAATCTGGCGATTTGTGAGTCACGCACCGCCACGTTGTCAATGTCGCGGGTTTCAATTGGGTCTTCGGACTGAAGCTTGTACTTGTTGACGCCCACAATCACGTCTTTGCCGCTGTCAATGCGCGCCTGCTTTTGCGCAGCGGCGGCTTCAATTTTCAGCTTAGCCCAGCCACTGTCAACGGCTTTCGTCATGCCGCCCATGGCTTCAACTTCTTCAATGATTTTCCAGGCGACGTCGGCCATGTCTTGCGTCAGCTTTTCCATCATGTAACTGCCGGCCCACGGGTCTACCACTGCGCCAATATGCGTTTCTTCCTGCAATATCAACTGCGTATTGCGGGCGATGCGTGAGCTGAACTCAGTGGGCAGTGCAATCGCCTCGTCAAAGCTGTTGGTGTGCAGCGACTGCGTGCCGCCAAACACCGCCGCCATGCCCTCGATGGTGGTGCGCACAATGTTGTTGTACGGGTCTTGCTCGGTCAGGCTCCAACCGCTGGTTTGGCAGTGGGTACGCAGCATCAGGCTCTTGGGGCTTTTCGCGTCAAAGCCCTTCATGATGCGGCACCACAGCAGCCGCGCGGCGCGCATTTTGGCAATCTCTAAATAGAAGTTCATGCCAATCGCCCAGAAAAAACTAAGCCGCCCGGCAAAGCCGTCCACGTCCAAGCCTTTGCCAATCGCGGTCTTCACATACTCTTTGCCGTCAGCCAGCGTGAAGGCCAGCTCAAGCGCCTGGTTGGCCCCGGCTTCCTGCATGTGGTAGCCGCTGATGGAAATGGAATTGAACTTCGGCATGTGCTTGGCCGTGTATTCAATGATGTCGCCAATGATGCGAATGCTGGGCGCGGGAGGGTAAATGTAGGTGTTGCGCACCATGAATTCTTTGAGGATGTCGTTTTGAATCGTGCCGCTTAAATCAGCCTGGGCCACGCCCTGCTCTTCAGCCGCCACCACGTAGCCTGCCAGCACCGGCAGCACCGCGCCGTTCATGGTCATGCTGACACTGACTTTGTCCAGCGGGATCTGGTCAAACAAAATCTTCATGTCCTCGACCGAGTCAATCGCCACACCGGCCTTGCCCACGTCGCCCGTCACACGCGGGTGGTCGCTGTCGTAGCCCCGGTGCGTGGCCAGGTCAAACGCCACCGATACACCCTGCCCGCCCGCCGCCAATGCCTTGCGGTAAAAAGCGTTCGACTCTTCAGCGGTTGAAAACCCGGCGTACTGCCGAATCGTCCACGGGCGCACAGCGTACATGGTGGCCTGCGGGCCGCGAATGAATGGCTCAAAACCTGGCAGTGTGTTGGTGTAAGGCAAATCCTTGACATCATCTACCGTGTACAGCGGCTTGACGGTGATACCGTCTGGCGTGTGCCAATTGAGCGCCTCTACGTTGCCGCCGGGGGCAGACTTGGCGGCAGCTTTTTCCCAGTCTTGCAGCGAAGATGGCTTGAATGAGGCTGCTGCTTGCGTTGGCATTTGATCTGCTGAGACGCCAGCCGGCGGGTTCGCACTGTTTTTGGTCATAGCCACAGTTTACTCCGTAATTATAAATTCAGAATTAAGTTTCATGTAAACTTAAGTGCTGATGAATGCTCCTATCCTGCCTCAAAACCTCAAGCAACGCGCGCTTTATGAAGAAGTGGCTGAGCTGCTACGCCAGCGTATTTTTGCGGGGTCAGACAATAAATCAGGAGACCCAAGCCCAGCCCTGCAACCCGGCGCGTGGATAGACGAGCTGAAACTGGCCACTGAATACGGCATCAGCCGCACGCCCTTGCGTGAGGCGTTGAAGGTATTGGCCACTGAAGGCCTGGTCACCATGAAGCTGCGGCGCGGCGCGTATGTCACGGAAGTCAACGCCAAAGACCTGCGCGACGTGTTTCATTTAATGGCCGTGCTGGAAGCCGACGCCGCGGGCAGCGTTGCAACCCACGCAACCAACGCACAATTGCTGGAGCTGGAAGCCTTGCACCAGCAACTTGAAAGAGCCGCCAAAGCTGGTAAATCTGGTAAGGACCACATCAAGTTTTTCACAATTAATGAAGCGTTTCACGTCAAGCTGCTTCAAATCGCCGACAACAAATGGCGCGATCAGATGGTGGCCGACCTGCGCAAGGTCATGAAGCTGAACCGCGCGCAATCGCTGCTTAAAGCTGGGCGAATTGAAGAGTCACTGGCTGAGCATTCCGCAATCATGGTGGCGTTAACGACGCGGGATGCTGCGGCGGCGCAGGCGGCGATGCGTTCGCACATTGAAAGTGGGCTGGAGGCTGCGGGTTAGCGCAATGAGACTGCGCGAACCGCGTCTTTAATTTCCGGACTGTCAGCACAATTCAGACAACACCGGCCACCGGGCTTTCACCTTCAGACCAGTGTGGCCAAGCACGGCGGCATGCGGGCCAAACCACCTGTGCGCATGGTGCACCCAAAAGAGCATTCAAGCTCTGCCTTACCCGCTTTTGATAGCTGCTTGCGCCCGTAATACCTGGCCTGACGGCCCGAAGGCCATAAGAATCTCGTCTATTTTTCAGCAGCCGCTGGCCGGCCATACGAACCATTCAGTCGCTGATGCGTTCAACCTACCAGCTCGGCTCGTCCAGTCCTTCGCCTCGTGCAGCGCGTATCAAGAAGTCACGAATTTGACATTTCCCGCCTCTAAAGTGCATGCATCTAATCAATTTGTAAGCTCACGGAGTTTCATACATGAAGCAAAATCTCTTCGCCGCTGGCGCCATGTCGTTGATTGCTGCAGCCGCAGTGGTAGCTTGCGGCGGTGGTGGCTCTACCAGCGTAATTGCTCCATCTCCACCGCCTTTCACGGCCAAGATCATTGGCTTCAACGACTTTCACGGCAATCTGGAGTCACCGGGAACCTTTGGCGAGAACACGGGTGTGCCCGCTCCGTCGCGGTCGGCCGTCGGTGGCGCCGCTGCGGTGGCCGGGTATGTCGCGGCATTGAAGCGTCAAAACCCATTGAATGTCGTCGTCGGCGCGGGTGACTTCATTGGTGCAACACCTTTGATTTCGTCGCTGTTTTTTGATGAGCCAGCCATTGAAGTTCTCAACCGCATCGGTATGGAATTCAATGCCGTCGGTAACCACGAATTCGACCAGGGCTCAGCCGAGTTGGTGCGCCTGCAGTCGGGCGGTTGTAAAACCGTCAATGGCCAGATCAGCCCGAACAGTTGCAAAGGCGCGACCGTCGGCACGCCAGTGCCTTTTGAGGGCGCCAAGTTCAAATGGCTGTCGGCAAACGTGGTCAGCACTGCCACCAGCAAAACACTGCTGCAGCCCTACGGCATCAAGGAATTCAATGGCGTGAAAGTTGCCTTTATTGGCATGACGTTTGAGGCAACGCCCGGCAGCGTGACACCGACTGGCGTGGCGGGTTTGCAGTTCAAAAACGAAATTGCAACTGTAAATGAGCTGGTACCAGAGCTGCGCGCGCAAGGCATTGAGAACATCGTGGTGCTGGTGCACCAGGGCGGCTTTCAAACCGGCGCCTTGGCTGACATCAACGCTTGCGAAGGCAACCTGGCTGGCTCTGAGATTGCGAAGATGGTTGCAGGTTTTGACAACGCGATCGATGCCGTCATCAGCGGGCACACCCACGCGGCTTACAACTGCATGTTGCCCAACTCGGCTGGCCGCACGATTCCGGTGACCAGTTCGAGCGCCTTTGGCCGACTGGTAACTGAAATTGACGTCACCATTGACCCGGCCACCCGCGACATCACCAAGGCGGTTGCCAAAAATACTTTGACCGCGAACAACAACGCAGCGGTTCCGGTGGACGCTGCTGTTGCCAGCATCGTCGCCAAATACAAAGAGTTGGTATCCCCCTTGGCCAACACAGTCATCGGTGCCATCACTACGCAGCTGGGCAGCACGCCTGTGGACGGCGCTTGCAACGTCCCCGCAGGCAGCTTGATTGCTGACTCACAATTGGCGGCTACTCAGCCAGCAGCTTTGGGCGGCGCTGTGATGGCTTTTATGAACGGCGGCGGCGTGCGCAGCCCTGGTTTTAACTTCACCTCCAGCGCAGTCGGCGAAGGCGATGGCAACATCACTTATGGCGAAGCCTTCACCGTGCAGCCCTTTGGCAACAGCTTGACCACCATCACCATGAGCACGCAACTTATTCGTGACTTTCTGGAAGGGCAGTTTGCAGGATGCAATGGCCAGTCCGCAGACAGGACCCGTATTGCGCTGCCATCAGCAGGCTTTAAGTACACCTGGAACGGCGCAAACGCTTGCGGTGCACGCATCACGAATGCCACCCTGCGCACAGCCACCGGCACTGAGGCCTTGGTCACCAACGGCGTAGTGCAAAACCCCACCAAAACCTACCGCGTTACGGTCAACAACTTTATGGCAGAAGGCGGCGACGGCTTTACTACCTTGCTGCGCGCCACCAACCGCATTGGCGGCGCACAAGACATTGACGCTTTGTCAGCATTTTTAGCGGGATTTAAAGCCCCAAATGCCTACAACGTTGCTGCAGTGGCACTGGACGGCGGCACGCCCCGAATTAACCGCGTGGGCACAAGCACCGTTTGCCCAGGCGGCAGCAACGCCAACCCTTGATTTCTCAGTCCTTAGTCTGGAAGCTGTCACACCAGCGCCTGGCGGCCTTGCTGCTGGGCGTTGGTTTTTTTGCGCCAGCCGTATTTGCACAAGCGGCATCGCAACCAGCTGCACGGCCAGCTGCACAACCATCTATGGCAGCTGCAACCGCAGCAAGTCCTGCGGGTAGTGCAAGCGACGAAAAGCTGCGGCTGTTCATGCAGCAAGTCAGGCCGCAACCCGACTCCGCAAAGGCAGGCAGCCAAGCGGTGCGAGACGCGCAATCAGTCAGCCCTGAGCGACTGGTGCAGCGCGCCGAACTGCTCCAGCAAGGTGAGTTGTTGCTGAGCCGACGCAGTACCCCCGAGGCACTGGCGACGTTCGAGCGCGCTGCTTTGATTTTGCACGC
>JANPDQ010000465.1:0-2039 GCA_031431575.1 Polaromonas sp. | reverse complement strand
CCGCCATTGAAGCGGGCAAAGCCGTGCCGGGTGCGCAGGTTTTCATCAACGACCATTGGCAGATTGCGCTGGCGGCAGGCGCTTACGGCGTTCATTTGGGCCAAGAAGATCTGGATACCGCTGACATTGAGGCGCTGCGCGCCGCAGGCATTCGGCTCGGCCTGTCAACCCATACTCCAGCCGAGTTGGCGCGCGCCAAAGCTGTGCAGCCTTCGTATCTGGCAATAGGCCCCATCTACCCGACCACGCTCAAAGTCATGCCCTACGCAGCCGTGGGCCTTGAGAAGCTAGCCGCGTGGGCAAAGCTGGCCGCGCCCTACCCGGTGGTGGCCATTGGCGGCATATCGTTTGCGCGCTTGCCGGGCGTTTTAGCCTGTGGGGTGAGCGGCGTGGCCGTGGTGAGCGCAGTCACACTGGCTGCCAACCCAGAGCAGGCCACACGGGATGGAATCAAGCTTTTTAGTGCTGTAGCCCAATAAATACTGGCGTAAACAGCTATTTAAATAGTAGCGTCGAAACGGAACGGCCAAGCACTACAAATCGGAGCAAGCATGACGGCCTTTCAACGATTTCTGGTTCGGTTCTCCACTTGGGGTTTTAGTGCTTTGTTGTTTGCATGGCTGGTGGTAGCCACTGTGATCAATAGTTTTCAGCCCAAGATTTCCTGGATTCCTTCGTTGTTGCTGGTGCTGCTGCTCAGCGTGCTGGTGATGGCGTGGGCCCAGTGGATGCGTGAGCGCTTTGTGCGCGAAGGGCCGCTTCCGCAGTTTTTAAACCGCAAGTTGCGCGATGCTTACCCCGGGTTGAGCAGCAAAGACTGCGACCTGGCAGAGCGCGGCTTGCGCCAGTTCTTTCTGGCGTGTGTGCGCAGCCGCAGAAAAACCGTGGCCATGCCGTCAAAACTGCTCGCGCATTTGTGGGCCGACTTTGCGGGTCAGGCTCAGGCCTATGAAAACTGGTGCCAAACCGCTTTCGGCCGCGTGCTTGCACCAACGCCCGCGCAGCGCTTGGGCCGCAACGCTGAAGAAAACGATGCGCTGCGTCGCGCCTGGTACTGGGCGTGCAAAGAAGAAGCCATCAACCCGAAAACCCCCACACGCCTGCCGATTTTGTTTGCGCTCGACGCCAAACTGGCCGTAGCGGGCGGCATTTTTTATGCGGCAAACAGCCTCAACGCCAAGCGCGCGGCTACAGGTGACCGGCCTGGCGAGGTAAGCTTTGGCGCCAGCTTTTCAGACGGCAACTACAGCGGCGACTATGAAGGCTTTGGCGGGGCAGATGGCGGCAGCGGCGATGGCGGCGGAAGTGATGGCGGCGGCGGGGACTAGTTAGAATGCGCGCCCCGCAAGCGTCGCCAAAGAGGTAAAAAGCCTGATTTTTAAGTCGAATCGCCCTGTAGCGCAACAAATACAGGCGCAAGCAGCTCCCGTATTAATAGCATTTAGGCCTGCAATGTCGGGTAATCTGTGTAGCCCTCAGCCCCGCCGCCGTACCACGTGGCCTTGTTGCTTTCAACAAACGGGCCGCCGTGTTTGAGGCGCGCCACCAGGTCGGGGTTGCCAATGTAGGGGCGGCCAAATGCAAACAGGTCTGCACCGTCGGCCAGCTCTTTTTCCGCCAGCGTTTTGTCCAGCCCGTTGTTGACCATCCACGCGCCGCGCCCACCGGCACCGCTGTAAGCGGCCTTCAATGCGGCGTAGTCAAACGGCCGATCAGGCAGCGCCCGCGGCCCGCCTGTTGCGCCTTCAATGATGTGGATATACGCCAGGTTCAGGCTGGCCAGCTCGCGCACCACGTAGTCAAAAAGCGGCTGCGGATCGGCGTCAAACGCATCGTTGGCG
This sequence comes from Polaromonas sp., assembly GCA_031431575.1. GTDB lineage: Bacteria > Pseudomonadota > Gammaproteobacteria > Burkholderiales > Burkholderiaceae_C > Polaromonas. The sequence continues at coordinate 198 of JANPDQ010000465.1, read as the reverse complement.
GGCGTGACGGGCGACAGGCGAATGCCGGTGCGGCCACCGCCGACTGCAGCTGTGACGGCACGGGTAACTTCCAGCAGCAAGCGCGCACGGTTTTCAATGCTGCCGCCGTAATCGTCTTCCCGGTGGTTGGACCCGCTTTTTAAAAACTGGTCAAGTAAATAGCCGTTGGCCCCGTGAATTTCAACACCGTCAAAGCCA
>JANPDQ010000464.1:0-3188 GCA_031431575.1 Polaromonas sp. | reverse complement strand
GCTGGGCTTGGTGCTCGGTGTATTGCTCGGTGAGTGGCTGGGCACACAGTTTGTTGGGCTGTACGCGCAATCTTTTTACTTTCCGAATTTTGAGCACACGGTGGCGCCCTGGCTTTTAGCGGTCAGCATCGGCATCACCGTCACCACCGCTGTACTGGGCACACTCAGCGCTATTTTGGCCACTGTTCGGCTGGCACCTGCCGAAGCTATGCGGCCGGCGGCGCCCGGGCGCTACCGACGCACGGTGGTTGAGCGGCTGGGCATTACCCGCATCTCGCCAGCGCTGCGCATGATCTTGCGCAACATGGAGCGGCGGCCGCTTCGTACAGCGCTGTCGATAGGCGGCGTTGCTGCGTCGGTAGCAATTGTTGTCATGGGCAATTACCTTAAAGACGCAATTGACTATATTGTTGACGCTCAATTCAATGTAGCTCTCCGCAGCGACGTGGTGGTGTGGATGGCGGAGCCGACAAACGACAGTGCCAGGCATGAGCTGGCACGCCTGCCCGGAGTGACAGCGGTTGAATCAGGGCGCGACGTGCCCGTGCGTTTCGTCAACGGTCACATCAGCCAGCGCGGCGCCATTCAAGGCTTTGCCCGGCATGGCGATCTGCGCCGCATCGTCGGCCTGGACAAGCGCGTGGCCAGCCGCCTTGACGGCGAAGGCTTGGTCATGGCTGACCGCTTGGCAGACAAGCTGGGCTTGCGCGTAGGCCAGACGGTACGCGTTGAGGTGCTTGAAGGCACGCAGCGCACAGTGTTTGTGCCGTTAACTGCAACCGTGCGCGAGATGATGGGTTTGAGCGCCTACATGGAGCGCCGGGCACTTAACGCGCTGTTGCAAGAAGGTGATCTGTCGACGCAATTTGCTTTGGCTATTGAGCGCGGCCGCGAATCTGACATGCTGCAGGCCAGCAAACAATTGCCGCGAGTTGCTGGCGCTTTCAGCAAGGCTACAGTACTGCGCAACATGCAAGAAGTCAGCGCCCGCAACATTCGAATCATGAGCGCCGTGCTGACGATTTTTGCCGTTGTAATTGCTGTTGGCGTGGTTTACAACAACGCCCGAATTGCACTGGCCGAACGTACCTGGGAGCTGGCCAGCCTGCGCGTGCTGGGTTTTACACGCACCGACGTGTCGGGACTGCTGCTGGGTGAAATGGCGATCGGTATTGCGATTGCTCTGCCGCTGGGGATGGTTTTGGGCTATGGGCTCGTGCATTTGGTCAGCGCGGCTATTTCGTCCGACCAATTCATGCTGCCGGTAGTTATTCAGCCAGCGACTTACGCATGGGCTGCTATTGCAGTGCTGATAGCGGGTGCGGCCAGCGCGCTGGTGGTGCGGCGGCGTATTGACCAGCTTGACATGGTGGCAGCGCTGAAAACCCGCGAGTGATCGCACGACGAATGGAGTAAGCACAACATGAAACGCAAAACCTGGATCATTGGTGGAGCTGCAGCCGTGCTGCTGGTGCTGGCTGTAGCTTGGGCATTTGCACCCAAGCCGGTAGAAGTAGAGCTGGCGCCAGTAACGCAGGGCCCGTTTGAAACCACCATTGATGAAGACGGCAAAACACGCTTGACGGACAGGTATGTGGTGTCCGCGCCGCTGGCAGGGCAGCTGACGCGCATCACGCTTAAAGAAGGCGATGCAGTGACAGCCGAAATGCCGTTAGCGCAGCTGAGTTCGATCTTGCCCGCGATGCTGGACGAGCGCACGCGGCGCGAGCTGCAAGCGCGTGTGGAAGGCGCGCAAGACAACGTGTTGCGTGCCACCTCGCGTAGCGCGCGTGCCCAGGTGTCGCTTGATCAGGCCAAAGGCGACGTGCGCCGCAGTGAGCAACTGGCCCAGCAAGGGATTATTGCCCCTGCCAAAGTTGAAACAGATCGGTTGACTGCCGTTGGCGCGCAGCGTGAACTTGAAGCCGCTTCAGCCGAAAGGCGCATGGCCACACACGAGCTGGAACAAACGCAAGCAGCCATCAGCGCCACAAGCGCTGGCGCTAGAAAAAGCAGCTTTACGGTGCGCGCGCCGTCGGCTGGCCGCGTGCTGCGCGTGCTGCAAACCAGCGAAGGTGCAGCAACGCTTGGCACACCGTTGATGGAGATCGGCGACACGCAGCGCATGGAAATCGTTGCCGAGCTGCTGACCACTGACGCACTCGTCGCCAGACCAGGCAGCCGCGTGATGATTGAGCGCTGGGGCGGACTGACACCGCTTGAAGGGCGTGTGCGCAGCACCGAGCCAGCCGCCTTTACAAAAGTATCAGCATTGGGCGTAGAGGAGCAGCGTGTGCGGGTGCTAATCGACATCACCAGCCCGCAGCAAGTCTGGCAGGCGCTTGGTGACGGCTACCGCGTCAGTGTGCGAATTGTCACGCTAGCCGAGAGCAAAGCTGTGCAGGTGCCGGTGAGTGCCGTGTTCCCGCTACCCGCAGACCGTGCAGACAGCGCCAGCGGCAAGCCAACGACTGCACCGCGCTATGCGGTGTTTGTGGCTGACGGCGGACGCGCACGCCAAGTCCTGGTAGAACTGGGCGCACGCAACGGCAGCACGGCCTGGGTTCGCAGCGGCGTAGCACCAGGCCAGCAAGTCATCGTGTACCCGCCAGCTACTGTCAAAGACGGTCAGCGGGTGGCTGCGCGCAAGTCATGAGCGATAACCCATGACTCATGACCCATGAAAATAAAGCAAGCGCGCTGAAATGATGTGTTCGTCAAAACGGTTGCGGTTCATCCATGTCAATTCACCGGTGGCATTATGAAGCGGTCTGCACGTTGGCCTGTTTCGACCACTGCCGTGCTTGCAGTTGTGCTTGTACTTGCCAGCATTCGGGTAGCCTGGCTTTTTAGCAGCGACATCAAAGCGGCTAGTGCCACAGCCGCGCAGGGCAGTGTGTTGATTGACACGCGCTGCGGCCCGATCGAATACCAGGAAGCTGGTATCGGCACGCCGTTGCTGATGGTTCACGGCAGCGGCGGCGGGCATGACCAGGGCATGGCGTTTGCGGGCAAGCTGGTGCAGCGCGGCATTCGCGTGATTGCCATGTCGCGCTTTGGCTACTTGCGTACGCCGATGCCTGCTGATTCGTCTCCCGCTGCACAGGCCGACGCGCATGTGTGCCTGCTCGATGCGTTGGGCATCAACAAAGCGGCTGTTGCGGGTGGCTCTGCGGGCGGGCCATCAG
>JANPDQ010000463.1:0-21688 GCA_031431575.1 Polaromonas sp. | reverse complement strand
AGGGCACCCGCAATCGTCGCGATGGGGAAAAACGCCCAGTTGCTCATGCCGGTTTTCTCCATCGTCAGCCACATGGCAACCCCGCCCGCCGCTATGCCGCCTGCCAAAAACTGCCCCTCCGCGCCAATGTTCCACACGTTGCTGCGAAAGCACAGTGCCAGCCCCAGCGCGCACAGTGTCAAAGCCGTGGACTTAAGCGCCAGCTCGGTGACGGCGCGGGTGCCGTTGAACGGCTCAATCAAAAATATTTGCAGCCCGCGCACCGGGTCTTTGCCCAGCGCGACAAAAAGCAATGCCGACAGCAAAAGCGTTATCGCCAACGCCGCTACCGGCGAGGCGTAACGCCAGAAGCTGGACGCCTCAGGCCGTGCTTCAAGCCGCAGCATCGCTCGCCTCTGTTTTGAGTCGATCCGCGTCCCACAGGCCGCTCATCCACAGGCCAATTTGCTCGACGGTCGCGTCGTTGCGATCAACACTGGGCGACAAACGTCCTTTGGAGATGACATACAGACGGCTGGAAATTTCAAACAACTCATCAAGCTCTTCGCTGACCACCAGCACCGCGCAACCCTGCGCAGCCAGCACCAGCAACTCGCTGCGGATTTGCGCCGCCGCACCTACGTCAACGCCCCAGGTGGGCTGCGAAACGATCAGCAATGTGGGCTGCGCATCAATCTCACGGCCCATGATAAATTTTTGCAAATTACCGCCTGAGAGCGACTTGGCCAGCGCTTGTGGCCCGCCCGCCTTCACGCCAAAACGCTGAATAATTTTTTGCGCTTGCGCCGCCAGAGCATGCGTACTGATCCAGCCACCCGCAAAGCTGCGTGATGACAACGCTTCGCTGCGGGTCAGCAGCATGTTCAAGCTCAAACTGTGCGCCGGAACAGCGCCTCGGCCCAAGCGCTCTTCGGGCACAAAATGCAGGCCCAGCTTGCGCCGCTCAACGGGCCCACTGCTTGACACGTCTGCATCGGTTGCGCCGGTTTTAATGCAAATACTGCCAGCAGGCGCGTGCGGGTTTTCGCCCGACAGCGCGAGCATTAATTCCTTCTGCCCGTTGCCCGAAACACCCGCAATGCCCACCACCTCACCGGCGCAAATGTTCAAAGTGATGGCTTCGAGGTCGCAGCCGAACTGGTCCTCGCTTGGCAGGCTCAGGGCATTGACGCGCAGTACCGCAGCCCCTGGTTTGCTGGGGGCGCGCTGCAACGCGGGCGGCTCTTTGCCAATCATCAGTCGGGACAACGATGCGTTGGATTCTTCGGCAGGGTTGCACACACCCGTCACCCTGCCTCCCCGCAGCACGGTGCACGCCGTGCACAACGCCCGAATTTCATGCAGCTTGTGACTGATGTACAAAATACTGCAGCCTTGGCTAGCTAACTGGCGCAGCACCAAGAACAATTTTTCAACCGCCTGTGGCGTCAGCACTGAAGTCGGCTCGTCAAGAATCAGAATCTTGGGATGGGTCAGCAGTGCACGAATAATCTCGACCCGCTGCATCTGCCCAACGCTGAGCGAATGCACATGCCGCGCGGGGTCAATGTCCAGTCCATACGCTTGGGCGGTTTGCGCAACTTGTTCGGTCACGCTGGCCAGGGTCTCGGACTTGCTCAAACCCAGCCAGACGTTTTCGGCAACTGTCAGCGTGTCGAACAAGCTGAAATGTTGGAACACCATACTGATGCCCAAGGCACGCGCCGCCTGCGGATTGCTGGGCAGGGCAGGCACCCCATCGACTGCCATGCTGCCGGAATCAGGCTGCGCCGCACCGTAGATAATTTTCATCAGCGTGGATTTGCCAGCCCCGTTTTCACCCAGCACGGCGTGAATTTCGCCGGGTTGCAATGTCAGAGAAACGTCTTGATTGGCAACCACGCCCGGATAGGCTTTGGTGATGCCGGTGAGCTGCAGGCGGGGCGGGCTAATCACGGCGTTGGCACGGTGTTTGCACAGCGTGATACGCTGGTAAACCGAGCGCCCTGACACGACAAAAATGACTGATCAAAATACGCATCCCATCCGGTTTCTAAAGCGTGGACAAATCGTTACGCTTACCAATGTACCACCCACACGCACGCTGCTGGAAGTGCTGCGGGAAGATCTTGGTGCCACCGGAACCAAAGAAGGCTGTGGTGAAGGCGACTGCGGCGCATGCACAGTGGTGCTAGGCGAACAGGTTGGCGGCGAACTTTCGCTGAAGGCCGTCAATAGCTGCATCAGGCTGGCCCATTCTATTGACGGCATGGCGCTTTGGACGGCGGAGGATCTCGCCACTTCTGGGGACGAGCTCCATCCGGCGCAAGCCGCGATGGTGCAGTGCCATGCGTCGCAATGCGGATTTTGCACGCCAGGTTTTGTAATGAGCATGTTCGCCATGTATGAAAACCACGTTTGCAAGGGCCGTGCCATCACCCGCGAGATGGCGCAAGAAGACCTTTCGGGCAACCTGTGCCGCTGTACCGGTTACCGACCGATTCTGGACGCTGCGCAAAGTATGGCCTTGCTGCCTGCCCAATGCGTCGATGCGCCCGATGTGCTACTGAAATTAGAGCTGCTTGCGCCCGTAACTGTTGCGCCAGGCTCTGATTTCGCTTATAAATCACCCCCCACATTGGCCGCACTGCTGCAAGCCAAAGCAGCGCACCCAGCCGCGCAAATTGTTGCGGGCACCACCGACGTTGGCCTGTGGGTGACCAAGCAGCACATGCTGTTTGACCGCGTAATCGACATTACCAAAACCCGCGAGTTGCGCCGCATTGAACACTACGCGAACCACATCGCTATTGGCGCGGCGGTAACGCTAGCCGACGCGTTTGCCGCATTGGTGGCTGACCGCCCGCAGTTGCACGACTTCACCGCGCGGTTTGCGGGTCTGAGTGTGCGCAACTCGGGCACGCTGGGCGGCAACGTGGCGGGCGGCTCGCCGATTGGCGACTCGATGCCGCTGCTGATCGCCTTGGGCGCAAGTGTGGTGTTGATGAGCGTACGAGGCTCCAGAGAATTTGCGCTGGAAGACTTCTACACCGGCTACAAGAAGAATGTGCTGGCGCCTGACGAGGTGTTGGCCTGGATCAAGGTGCCCAAAGTCGCAGCTGGCGAATTTACCCGCATCTACAAAATCTCAAAACGGTTTGACGACGACATCTCGGCAGTGTGCCTGGCCATCCGTGTGCAGATTGACTACGGCACCGTGACGAAAGCGTCTATTGGCGTGGGCGGCGTTGCTGCGACGCCAGTACGCGCTATTAAAACAGAAGCTGCTTGCGCCCATAATCATTGGACGAAAGGCACAATTGACCATGCTATCGCGGTGCTGCGGGCTGAATTTGCACCTATCAGCGACATGCGTGCAAGCGCCGCGTACCGCGTTCAAGTGTTGGGCAATTTGCTGCAGCGCTTTTGGCTTGAAAGCCAGGGCATGCAGCACATCAATCTGCAAGCTTTCACGCTTGAGGAGGCGCTATGAACGCAGCCAAAGACATTCCCATCAGTCGTGACGCGGTGGCTGACCCTGACATAGCTGCTGCCAACGCGCATGCGGATGCGCTTCCTGTGCATGACAGCCACGCGCCTATTGCAAGGCCAGCAATAAGTGCAGCGGGCCAGTCGCGGTTTCACGAAAGCGCTAGAGCCCAGGTGCGCGGCGCAGCTACTTATGTTGATGACATCGCCGAGCTGAAAGGTACGCTGTACGCAGCGCCCATCATGTCAAAAATAGCGCACGGAAAGGTGGCTGGCATTGATTGCCGCGCTGCATTGGCGATGCAGGGCGTGGTCGATGTGGTGCTGGCCAGCGACGTTCCGGGCGACAAGATGCTGGCCGCTTTTGCGGGGGACGAGCCGATATTTGCGCAGCACACCGTGCAACATGTCGGCCAGGTAATTGGTGTAGTAGTGGCTGAATCGGTGATGCAAGCGCGGCGTGCTGCGCGGCACGTGGTTTGCAACATCGAGCCTCTGCCCACAATGTTGAGCGTGCACGAAGCACTCAAGGCAAAAAGCTACGTGCTGCCGCCGGTTTTCGTCAAGCGCGGTGATGCTGCTGCCGCGCTGAAAACTGCGCAGCACACGCTGCACGGCACGCTGGAAGTCGGCGGCCAGGAGCACTTTTACCTGGAAGGCCAGGTTGCCTACGCCCTGCCCCAAGATCAAAGCCAGTGGCTTGTGTATTCCAGCACGCAGCACCCCGGCGAGGTGCAGCACTGGGTTGCGCACGCATTGGGCATTGACAACCATGCCGTGCGCGTGGAGTGCCGCCGCATGGGTGGCGGTTTTGGCGGCAAAGAAACGCAGGCCGGGCACATGGCTGTGTGGGCAGCAGTAGCAAGCAACAAACTCAAACGCCCCATCAAGCTGCGGCTAGACCGTGACGAAGACTTTATGGTCACTGGCAAGCGGCATCCGTTTGCGTATGACTACACGGTGGGTTTTGACGCAACCGGTCGCATCACCGGCTTAAAAATGTTGATGGCAGTGAACTGCGGCTTCAGCGCCGATTTGTCTGGCCCGGTGGCTGACCGCGCGGTTTTTCACGTCGACAACGCTTATTTTTTAGAGCACGTTGATATTGCTTCTTACCGGCTGAAAACTAATACCCAAAGCCACACAGCATTTCGCGGTTTTGGTGGGCCGCAAGGCGTGGTGGTGATTGAAAACATCATGGGCGACATTGCACGGCACTTGGGGCTGGACGCGCTCGACGTGCGCAAACGCAATTTGTACGGCACAACAGACCGCAACGTAACCCACTACCAAATGACAGTGGAAGACAATATTTTGGAGCCGCTGCTGACCAAGCTGGAAGCAACATCCAACTACCGCCAGCGTCAGAACACGATCGCGAAATGGAACGCTCTAAGTCCGGTCATCAAGCGCGGCATGGCGATCACGCCCGTCAAATTCGGAATCTCATTTACCGCAACGCTGTTCAACCAGGCGGGCGCGTTGGTGCATGTTTACCTCGATGGCAGCGTGCTCGTCAACCACGGCGGCACCGAGATGGGTCAGGGGTTGAACACCAAGGTCGCGCAAATCGTGGCCGATGAGCTGGGCGTGGCATTTGACAACGTGCTCAGCACCGCCGCCGACACCAGCAAAATTCCCAACGCGTCCGCCACGGCTGCATCGGCGGGCACCGACTTGAACGCACGCGCCGCACAGTACGCCGCGCGCAACGTGCGCGACAACCTGGCGCAATTTGTGAGCGGGCTGGACAGCTGCGGCGCAGGCGCTGTGCGTTTTGAAGGTGGCCACGTCATCACGCCGAACAACTCGCGTCAGTTTGCGGATGTGGTCAAACTTGCTTACGCCAACCGCATTCAGTTGTGGTCAGACGGCTTTTACCGCACACCCAAAATCCACTACGACAAAGCAACACTCACGGGTCGGCCGTTTTACTATTTCGCTTACGGCGCCGCGTGTACTGAAGTGGCGATTGACACGCTTACGGGCGAATCCAGGGTGCTGAAAGTCGATATCCTGCACGACGTCGGCACATCGATCAACCCGGCCATTGACATCGGGCAAATCGAAGGCGGCTTTGTGCAAGGCATGGGCTGGCTGACCACTGAACAGCTGGTGTGGAACGACCAAGGCGTGCTCACCACCCACGCGCCCAGCACCTACAAAATTCCCGCGACGGGCGACATCCCCGAGCACTTCAAGGTTGATTTTTGGCCGGAGCCGAATCGTGAAGACAACGTGTTTGGCAGCAAGGCAGTGGGCGAACCGCCATTCATGCTGGCCGTCAGTGTGTATGAAGCGTTAAAAACTGCGGTTGCCGCTGGGCGTGGTGATGTGGGTGTTGTCAAACTGACTGCGCCTGCTACGGCTGAGAATGTATTGAATGCGCTGATGAAAAAACCGTAAAAAAGCTTTCAAAAGCTGATTTTTGGTGTCGTTTAAGCCTGTAGCGCAACAAATACAGGCGCAAGCGGCTATAAAATTAGTAGCGCACGAAAGTCGTTCACGTTGGTGTGTGTCGGCCCAATAATCACCAAATCGCCCAACGCATCGAAATAGCCATAGGCGTCGTTTCGGTCCAGGTGGTCGTCCAGCTTCAAACCTTCGCTGGCAGCGCGTTCTAGCGTGTCAGGTGCCACGTAGGCGCCTGCGTTGTCTTCAATGCCGTCGATTCCATCGGTATCAGCAGCCAGCGCATAAACACCCCTCTGACCCTGCAAGCCCAGCGCCAACCCCATGCAAAACTCGCCAGCGCGGCCACCTCGGCCTTTGGGTGTGCCTTCTGCCTGTTTGCGAATGGTCACCGTCGTTTCACCGCCGCTCAATATCACGCACGGCTTTTGAAATGCACCGGTCCCCTTCGCGGCAGCACGTGCCAGCGCCGCGTGCACCTTGCCAACTTCACGCGATTCTCCTTCCATTTCGTCGCTCAAAATGTAGGCGTTCAAGCCCGCTGCACGCGCCGCTGCCGCTGCCGCTTCCAGGCTTTGCTGCGGTGTGGCGATCATGTGGACTTCATGGCCGTTGAACGCCGCATCACCGGTTTTGGGCGTTTCAAGCGCACCGCTTTCGAGCTGCGCCAGCACCGCTGCGGGCACATCAATTCTGTAGCGCTTCAAGATGGCCAATGCGTCTGCGCACGTGCTGGCATCAGGCACCGTAGGCCCACTGGCGATGATCGAAGGATCATCGCCCGGCACATCGCTGATGGTGAGTGTGACTACGCGCGCTGGCGCACAGGCTGCCGCCAGGCGGCCACCCTTGATGCGCGAGAGGTGCTTGCGCACGCAGTTCATTTCTGAAATGTTGGCACCGCTGTTCAAAAGTTCTTTATTGATGCGCTGCTTGTCAGCCAGCGTCAAGCCATTTGCAGGCAGCGTCAACAGCGCAGAGCCACCACCTGAAATCAGGCACAGCACCAGGTCGTTGTTGGTCAAGCCCTGCACCATCTGCAAAATGCGCTCTGCAGCGTGCAAGCCCGCAGCGTCGGGCACAGGGTGGGCGGCTTCCACAACTTCTATCCGCGCAGCCAACCCGGCAGGCCGATCAGGAATGTGGTGGTAGCGCGTGACAACCAGTCCCTCAAGCGGCGAATCTTTCGGCCACAGCGCCTCAACCGCTTGCGCCATCGACGCGCCTGCCTTGCCCGCGCCAATAACGATGGTGCGGCCGCCTTTCGGCGGGGCTGGCAAACACACTGCGGTGTTTTTTAGCGGCAGCGCTCTGGCTACAGCTACGCTAAACAGATACTGAAGAAACTCGCACGGTTCACTGATCGGGCTGGCTGTTAACTGGGTCATGCCCGTTATTGTGACGCCAAGCTTCTTCGTAGATTGCGGCAACGCGGCACGGCCGCTGAATCTCGACTACTGTGTTTTGGCACCAGACTCAAACCACGTTTTGACCACTGCCCGCTCGTCGTCAGTAATGCCAGTTGAGTTGGCCATTGGCATTACTTTTAAAACCACCACCTGCTGGTAAATTGTTTGTGCGTGCTGCTTGACAAGCGCGGGTGAATCCAGCCGGACGTTTTTCATTTGTACTTCAGCGCCGTGGCATTGGTAGCAGCGGGTTTGCAGCACTGCTTGCACATTTTTATAGTCATTTTGGCCTGTAGCGCTCTGAGTACCGGCGCTAGATGCTCCTGAATTAGGAGCTAATCGATTTGACGGCGCAAGCCACACCACCACACCCACAATCACTGCGCAACCCGCCAGAGCGTAGGCGATGGGGTGCCGGTTGCGCCCCAGCTTGTAGCCGTGGCGCAGCACAAAAAACTGCCGGATGGCCGCACCGGCGAACATCATCAAAATTAATATCACCCAGTTTTGCGGGTGGCTCCAGGTAAAGCTGTAGTGGTTACTCAGCATGGTGAACAACACAGGCAGCGTGAAGTAGGTGTTGTGCACACTGCGCTGCTTGCCGCGCACGCCGTGTACCGGGTCTACCGGGCGGCCCGCCTTGATGTCAGCCACCACGGTGCGCTGGCCGGGAATGATCCAGAAAAACACATTTGCGCTCATGGCAGTCGCCATCATGGCCCCGACCAGCAAAAACGCAGCGCGCCCTGAAAACCAGTGGCAAGCCAAGTAAGAGGCCACACACACAAGTACCGCAACCAGCGCGCCCACCACCGCATCACCGTTGTTACCGCGCCCTGCAAAGCGGCAAATCGCGTCGTACAGCAACCAGAACACAACAAAAAATGACAGCGCCACTGCAATCGCGGTTCCGGATTGCCAGTCCATCAATGACTTGTCAATCAGGTAGGCGCTGGCGTTCCATAAATACGATACGGTGAGCAGCGCGAACCCGGTAATCCAGGTGCTGTAGCTTTCCCAATAAAACCAGTGCAGGTTACTGGGCATGACTGGCGGCTTGCTGGCAAATTTGACCGGGTGGTAAAAACCGCCGCCGTGCACCGCCCACAACTCGCCGCTGACGCCCTGCTTTTTCAGGTCTTCATCGACGGGTGGCGTCAGGCTGGAGTCTAAAAAGACAAAATAAAACGAAGAACCGATCCAGGCTATGGCGGTGATAACGTGCGCCCAACGCAGCAGGAGGTTGGCCCATTCGAGAAGATAACTTTCCATGCTCAAGCACCCTGGTTCAGGCAATGAAAGCATCATTGCACGAGCTGTTCACCACTGCGGGCGCTCTGAACAGTTAAACAGGCCGCGAACTAAAGAGATGCCTGTGTGGCTGGTCTCCTGGCTCCGCTGCGACGCGATGGCATGATTCTACCGACGATCAATAATTTTCAACAACTGCGCAGCAACCGCCACAGCAATCACTTCGGGTTCCTTGCGCGTGATGCCTTCTACCCCAATCGGGCAGGTCACGTGTGCCAGCTCAGCGGGGTTAAAGCCGCGCTCAGCCAGGCGTTTCGCAAAAGTTGCCCACTTGGTTTTGCTTCCAATCAATCCGATAAAAGGCAGGTCACCGCACGCGCGCTGGCGCGTCAGGCACGCGGCAACAATGTCCAGGTCTTCTGCGTGGCTAAAGCTCATAACAAGTACCAACGACTGCGGCGCTATGTCCCGGACTGCAGCCTGCGGTGGGTCTGAATGTTCGCAGGTCACATTAGGCCCCCACGCTCGCTCACTTTGTGTTGCTCCCTGCCCCCCGAGGGGGCGCATTTTTCCTTGGGGCTGCCCGGCGGAAAAATCGGCCAGCTCGTCAGGGAACACACCATCGCGGCTGTCGATCCAGTGCACGCTCACTGGCAGCGCAGACAGGACATTTACCAGTGCATTGCCAACATGGCCACCTCCAAACAATGCCACAGGCGCAAGCTTTGGCGCTAACCGCTCAGCCAGGGCGGCCGCATCTTGCGCAGTCACCAGTTCAAACTGCAAGTGCATGACACCGCCACAACATTGGCCCAAGGCTGGCCCGAGCGCAAAGCGCCGCGTTGCTTGAAGTACAGCAGTCGCGCGATTGGCCAAAAACTGCCGCGCATCTGCAATCGCCACGTACTCCAGGTGCCCGCCGCCAACCGTGCCCACCAAAGTATCTTCAAAAACGGCCATCCAGGTACCTTCGCCCCTGGGCACAGAGCCTTGGGTGCTGCGCACTTGCACCAGTACCGCAGGCTGAAAAGCAAGCAGCTCTAAAAACTTGCTTAACAGTGCACCGGTATGACGAGAAAGTTTAGGCGGCATAAACTGTACAGTCATAAAAATAAAATTTAGGCAAAATGGCAAACGACTAGTGAGATTACATGCTTCACGCCACCTTTAAAAGCCAGCACACCATGAGACAAGAATCTTCAAGCCGGTCTGACGAGCAACCCGCTGCACCAGACCAAGCATATGCGCCCCGCAGATTCTGGATGCTGTCAATGTTGGCCAGCGCAACTGCTGCACTGCTGGCTGCGTGCAAGTCTTCCCCAAAGCCAGAGCCTGCGGCGCCAGTCAGTGAGCCCTCATCCCCCGTGATCGGCCCAATCCCAAGCTCGCAAGGGTCTGCGAGAACTTCCCCGGCAACCACCCCGCGCGCTTACCGCTCGGACGGTGCAACCCATTTGTACGGCTTGAACGCCGAGCGTATCTTCAAAGGCAGGATGCCGCCGCTGCTGTACGCAATAGGCGTACTAAATGTTGAAATTGATCGCGTCGGCCGCGTCACCAAGCTCGACTGGATGCGCGCACCCAACCACGCGCCGGAAGTCGTCAAAGAAATTGAACGCACAGTGCGCAGTGCAGCGCCCTTCCCTGCGCCAGCACGTATGGGCAAAGTGGTCTACACCGACACCTGGTTGTGGCACAAAAGCGGCAAGTTTCAGTTGGACACGCTGACCGAAGGACAGGATTAGCGCCCCCACGCTTTTCACTGCGTGTAATACGCTGCCCCCTAAGGGGGTGTATTTTCTTTGGGGCGGCCCGGCAGAAAATCAACTTCCTCTGTAGGTCGAATAGCTCCAGGGGCTGACCAGCAGCGGCACGTGGTAATGCTCGCTGGTGTTGGCTACACCGAAATCAATCGTTACGCGGTTCAAAAAATTTGGCTGTGGCAACGCAACGCCTCGAGACTTGAAATACGCTGCCACATCAAATATCAGCCGGTAGGTGCCCACTTTCAACGAAGCGCTGTCAAAAAGTTGCCCGTCTGGATTGCGGCCATCCGCATTCAAGACAAACGTCTTGACCAGCTGCGCTGCTTCGCCGTCGGTGGTAAACAACGACACCGCCATGCCGCTGGCAGGCTGGCCGTGCATGGTGTCCAGTACATGTGTGCTCAATCCCATGGCCAAAATCCTTCAGTTTGTTCACATCAAAATCGACTCTGCCCAAACGCCATTGGAGGGCAATTGAAACTATGATAATTCTTTGATCAAACCGCACGCTTGCCGCAGTGGCCGCAGTGGCCGCAGCGGTTTTAACCCACAACAGTTAATGCCGAATATTGACGCCTACCAAACTTACCCGCGCGACCTGGCAGGCTATGGGCGCAACCCACCGCATGCGCAGTGGCCCGGCAAGGCGCGCATTGCGGTGCAGTTCGTTTTAAATTACGAAGAAGGTGGCGAGAACTCAGTACTGCACGGGGATGCAGGCTCGGAGCAATTTTTGTCCGAAATGTTTAACCCCGCCGCGTTTGCAGACCGGCACTTGAGCATGGAAAGCATTTACGAATATGGCTCACGCGCAGGCGTGTGGCGCATATTGCGCGAGTTTGAAAAACGCCAATTGCCGCTGACGGTGTTTGGCGTAGGCATGGCTTTGCAGCGCACGCCTGATGTGACCGCTGCATTTGTCGAACTGGGTCATGAAATTGCCTGCCACGGCTGGCGCTGGATCAACTACCAGCAGATTGATGAAGCCACTGAGCGCGGACACATGCGGCTTAGTATGGAAGCGATTAAAAACCTCACGGGTGCCTACCCGCTGGGCTGGTACACCGGGCGAGATAGCCCCAACACCCGCCGCCTTGTAGCCGACGACGGCCGCACCGTGTACGACAGCGACTATTACGGCGACGACCTGCCCTTTTGGACCAACGTACAACGCACTGATGGCAGCACCGTGGCGCGTCTGGTTGTGCCCTACACGCTAGACGCGAATGACATGCGATTTTCATCCGCGCAAGGCTTTGCTCAAGCGGAGGATTTTTTCATCTACCTGCGTGACAGCTTTGATGCGCTGTATGCAGAAGGCGACCCCGCTGGATTGAACCAGCCCAAAATGATGAGCATTGGCATGCACTGCCGATTGCTGGGCAGACCGGGGCGCATCACGGCCCTGCAAAAGTTTTTAGACCACATTGAAAAGCACGACCACGTTTGGGTTTGCCGCCGTATTGATATGGCGCGGCATTGGCAAAGCGTGCATCCTTTTACGGCAGACAACACATGACCTTGACACTTGAGCACATCAACACTGCGCCACATGCCGATGCACTGCAATTGCTGGACAGCCTGTACGAACACTCGCCCTGGATAGCTGACAAAGCGCTGGCGATGCGGCCTTTTCAATCACTCACGCATTTGAAATATGTCATGACCCGGGTGCTGCAGGCAGCGGGCAGGCAGGCGCAAATCGATTTAATTCGCGCGCACCCCGAGCTGGCGGGCAAAGCCATGGTCAGCAACAGCCTGACGACAGAATCGACCCACGAGCAACGCACCGCTGGACTAACACAATGCACGCCAGGAGAACATGCGCAGCTTCAAAAGCTCAACGCAGACTACAACGCAAAGTTTGGCTTCCCCTTCATCCTGGCGGTACGCGGTACACGCGGAAATGGATTGACCAAGCAGCAGATCATCAACACCTTTGCTCGCCGACTGAACAATCACCCTGACTTTGAATTGGCTGAATGCCTGCGCAACATCCACCGCGTGGTTGAGCTTCGCTTGAACGATAAATTTGGCATTGAACCCACGCTGGGCAACGCCCAATGGGACTGGCACGAAGCCATGGCTGAGTACAGCGACGAAGGTTACAAAGAGAAAGGCCAGCTCACCGTTACCTATTTGACCGATGCGCACCGAGCCTGCGCCGCTTTTATCAAAACCAAAATGCATGAATGCGGCTTCGATGACATCAGCATTGACGCTGTAGGCAATGTGGTGGGCATTTACAAAGCATCAAAACCCAACGCCCAAACCCTGCTGACGGGCAGCCACTACGACACGGTGCGCAACGGCGGCAAATACGACGGACGGCTAGGAATTCTCACGCCCATGATGTGCGTGCGCGAGCTTCATGCGCAAGGCAAACGCCTCCCCTTCAACATTGAAGTCGTGGGCTTTTCTGAAGAAGAAGGCCAGCGCTACAAGGCCACTTTTTTAGGCTCAGGTTCCCTGCTGGGCGACTTCAAGCCTGAATGGCTGGATCAAAAAGATGCTGACGGCATCATGATGCGCGACGCGTTGGCGCATGCAGGCTTGAACACCGCAGACATCCCGCTCATTAAACGTGACGCATCAAAGTATTTGGGCTTTGTAGAAGTCCACGTCGAGCAAGGCCCGGTGCTGAACGCGCTTGATATTCCGCTCGGCATCGTCACATCGATCAACGGCAATGTGCGTTATTTGTGCGAGATCACTGGCCTGGCCAGCCACGCAGGCACCACGCCCATGGCCACGCGCCGTGATGCAGCGACTGCGGCGGCTGAAATTGCGCTGTACGTTGAAAAACGCGCCGCGCAAGATGCGGATTCCGTCGGTACGGTGGGCATGTTGAATGTGCCGAATGGCTCGATCAATGTTGTGCCGGGTCGCTGCCTTTTTTCACTCGACTTGCGCGCGCCGCTGGACGCGCAACGTGACGCTTTAGTCAATGATGTGTTGGCTGAAGTCCAAGCGATTTGCGAGCGGCGCGGCGTGATGGTGTCTACTGAATTGACAGAACGCGCCGCTGCTGCACCCAGCGCGCCAGAGTGGCAACAGCGCTGGGAGCGCGCAGCGCAAGCACTCGGCGTACCACTGCACACCATGCCCAGCGGCGCAGGCCATGACGCGATGAAGTTGCACAAAATCATGCCGCAAGCCATGCTGTTTGTGCGCGGCCAAAACTCCGGCATCAGCCACAACCCGTTGGAAAGCACCACCAGCGACGACATTCAGCTGTGCATTGAAGCCTTCGCGCATTTGCTGCACCAACTCGCTGACGAGACAAGTTCATCATGACCCATTACGAAAAAATTGACGCCTGGATTGACGCCCACTTTGACGAGCAGGTGGCGTTTTTGCAAGCGCTGATTCGCGTACCCACCGACACCCCGCCCGGCAACAATGCACCACATGCTGAACGCACCGCCGAGCTGCTTCACACCATGGGGCTGAAGGCTGAAAAGCACCCCGTATCTCAAGACGAGGTCACTGCGGCAGGGCTGGAATCCATCACCAACCTGATCGTCCGGCGCAAATATGGCGAAAAAGACGGCGTCGGTAAAACGGTGCTGCTGAATGCCCACGGCGACGTCGTCCCGCCCGGTGAGGGCTGGACCAAAAACCCCTACGGCGGCGAGATAGACAACGGCCACATTTACGGTCGTGCCTCAGCCGTCAGCAAATGCGACTTTTCAACCTACGCGTTTGCAGTGCGGGCACTGGAGGCGGTAGCCAAACCCAGCAAAGGCAGTGTGGAACTGCTGTTCACATATGACGAAGAATTCGGCGGCGAGGTTGGCCCGGCCTGGCTGCTCAAACACCACATCATCAAACCGGACTTGATGATTGCCGCGGGCTTCAGCTACCAAGTGATCACCGCGCACAACGGTTGCTTGCAAATGGAAGTGACCGTACATGGCAAGATGGCGCATGCGGCCATTCCTGATTCAGGCGTTGACGCGCTGCAGGCGACCAACAAAATTTTGACCGCGCTCTACGCCCAAAACGCGATGTACAAGCAAATCACTTCAAAGGTTGAAGGTATCACCCACCCGTACTTGAACGTCGGACTAATTTCTGGCGGCACAAATACCAACGTGGTTCCAGGGCGCGTCACCTTCAAACTTGACCGCCGCATGATCCCGGAAGAAAACCCGGCTGACGTTGAGGCCACGCTGCGCAAAATCATCGGGGAATCTGCCGCGCAAACTGCTGGTGTAACGGTCGACATCAAGCGCATCTTGCTGGCCAGAGCCATGCAGCCGCTGGCAGGCAACCAACCGTTGGTGGAAGGCATTCAAAAGCACGGCCAGGTTGTTTTTGGCGAGGTGATTCCCGCACTGGGCACCCCGATGTACACCGACGTGCGCTTGTTTTGCGAAGTGGGTATACCCGGCGTTATTTACGGTGCCGGGCCGCGCACGGTACTCGAGTCGCACGCCAAGCGCGCCGATGAGCGTTTGGCCCTCGATGACCTGCGCAAAGCCACCAAAGTGATTGCACGGACGCTCAGCGACTTGCTGGCTTGATTTGCCCAAGGAGCGCACCTTTGGGGAGCGCATCCGGGTATCCACGGGGCGAATTGGCGTGTTTCAAACGCTGCAGCGCACCAATATGGACCGAAAATGCAAGATGAAACACTTGTCGCAACCAGTTTGACTTGATTGCAGGCATCGAAGTTGCTTGAATAGCTGCACTTCCGAACTTTTAGTTTTATTTCCCTTGGAGCCCCACATGATCAAACGCGCATTTTTTAAAACAGCCGCCGCATTGGCATTGCTAGCTGCATTCACCACCGCTCAAGCGCAAACCACACCGATCAAATTTCAGCTTGACTGGCGCTTTGAAGGCCCAGCAGCGTTGTTTTTAACGCCGGTAGCAAAAGGCTACTTTAAAGACGCCAAGCTTGATGTGACTGTTGACGCGGGCAACGGCTCGGGCGGCGCAGTCACCCGCGTGGCCTCGGGCACGTACGACATGGGCTTTGCTGATTTGGCCGCGCTGATGGAGTTTCATGCCAACAACCCGGACGCGCCCAACAAGCCGGTGGCCGTCATGGTCGTCTATAACAACACGCCAGCGTCCGTGATGGCGCTCAAAAAATCAGGCATTAAAACCATCGCCGACTTGAATGGCAAAAAACTTGGCGCTCCGGTGTTTGACGCTGGTCGCCGTGCATTCCCGATCTTTTCAAAAGCTAATGGCGTGACGGGTGTGCAATGGACAGCTATGGACCCACCACTGCGCGAAACCATGCTGGCCAGAGGCGATGTGGACGCCATTACTGGTTTTACGTTCACGTCGCTGCTGAATTTGGAGGCACGCGGTGTAAAAGCCGAAGATGTAGTGGTGTTTCCGTACGCTGACAACGGCGTCAAGCTGTATGGCAACGTCATCATTGCCACGCCCAAGTTGATCAAGGAGAACCCCGCAGCAGTCAAAGCGTTTTTGCAAGCCTTTACCAAAGGCGCAAAAGAAGTCATGGCCAACCCGGCAGCTGCAATCAACGACGTGAAAGCGCGCGACGGCATCATCAACGTGGCGCTGGAAACCCGCCGCCTGCAGTTGGCGATTGACACTGTCATCAACAGCCCGGACGCGCGCGCAGAAGGGTTCGGGCAGCTCAAGGGCCCACGCTTGTCGTTGATGGCCTCGCAGGTCTCTGATGCATTTGCCACCAAATCGCGTGTTAATGCCGATGCGGTATGGAACGGATCGTTCTTGCCAACAGTGGCCGAATTGAACGTGTTGCCAAAAAAGTAAAGTGATTTAGCCCCCGCACTTTCGCTATTATTTTAATAGCTGCTTGCGCCTGTATTTATTGCGCTACAGCCCTTTTTTATCAATAAATGACCCAGTCTGACTCCAAAGACAACTTTGTAGACTTCTCTAATGTCTGGCTGGCTTATAACGAAGCGTTTTTAGCCAAAAAACAGTTTGCAGTCGAGGCGATTGACCTGAAGGTCAAGCAAGGCGAGTTCATTGCGATCGTGGGACCGTCGGGCTGCGGCAAGTCGACGTTCATGAAGCTCGCCACCGGCTTGAAAATGCCGTCGATCGGCAAGATTTTGATCGATGGACAACCCGTGACCGGGCCACTCAAAATCTCCGGCATGGCATTTCAGGCACCGTCCCTGTTGCCGTGGCGCACCACGGTTGACAACGTTTTGCTGCCGCTTGAAATTGTGGAGCCGTACCGCAGTAACTTCAAAGCCAAACGCAAAGAATATGAAGAGCGCGCCATCAAACTGCTGGACAGCGTTGGCCTGGCTGGCTACGCACACAAGTTTCCGTGGGAGCTGTCGGGCGGCATGCAGCAACGCGCCAGCATTTGCCGGGCGCTGATTCATGAGCCAAAAATGCTGCTGCTCGATGAGCCGTTTGGCGCGCTGGATGCCTTCACACGTGAAGAGCTGTGGTGCATTTTGCGCGACCTGTGGATGGTGCAAAAATTCAACGTGATTTTGGTCACGCACGACCTGCGTGAATCGGTGTTTCTTGCCGATACCGTTTACGTGATGAGCAAAAGCCCAGGCCGCTTTGTGGTGAAAAAAGAAATTGAGCTGCCGCGCCCGCGCGACCTTGAAATTACTTACACCAAAGAGTTCACAGACATCGTGCACGAGCTGCGCAGCCACATCGGCGCTATTCGTAAAACAGGCGCGGTAGCTGCCTGATAGAGCAATCACCATGCATAAAAAACAACTGGAAAGCTGGGCGCCGTGGGTGCTGCTCGTGCTGATCATTGCGCTGTGGCAACTCATTTGCACGGTGTTTAGCGTTTCTGAATTTATCTTCCCGAGCCCGCTGCGTATTGCAACGCAGACGTGGGAATACAAAGAAGTTATTTTGGGGCACGCTTGGCGCACGTACTGGGTGACGATGGCCGGATTTGGCATTGCCATCGTGGTGGGCGTGCTGCTTGGTTTTGTGGTGGGTTCGTCGCGCTTGGCCTACGCAGCGGTATACCCGCTTATGACAGCGTTTAACGCGCTCCCAAAAGCGGCGTTTGTCCCGATCTTGGTGGTGTGGTTTGGTATCGGCATCGGCCCGGCGATCTTGACGGCATTTTTAATTTCATTTTTTCCAATTATGGTAAACATTGCCACCGGCCTGGCGACGCTGGAGCCTGAACTAGAAGATGTGCTGCGCGTGCTTGGCGCAAAGCGCTGGGACGTGCTGGTCAAGGTCGGCCTACCGCGCTCCATGCCGTATTTTTATGGCTCGTTGAAAGTGGCAATTACTTTGGCGTTTGTAGGCACCACCGTCAGTGAAATGACCGCTGCCAATGAAGGTATTGGCTACTTGCTGATCTCCGCAGGCTCTGCAATGCAGATGGGCCTGGCATTTAGCGGCTTGATGGTGGTGGGCGCCATGGCCATGGCAATGTATGAATTGTTTAGCTACATTGAAAAGCACACCACCGGCTGGGCGCATCGCAGCACGAACAATGAATAACAGGTCTTTAGTTGCTATTACGGAATAACCCAACGCACATTGCCCGTCTTTAGAGTTATCAGGCCGCGACATTATTCTGACTCAGGCATTGCGAGAGCAGCGCTAGCAACAATACTGTCAATAAAAAAGTCGCCAATTGGCGACTTTTTTATTACCCAAAATCTGCCGACCTAACGGCAGGCGTAAAAATCTATTGGTTTTTGGAAATAAGGTAATCGTCTTTTGAACGACCAGCGGCCAAATGCTTCGAGAGCCAGGCAGGGGGCCTGCCACGCCCTGTCCACTTGCTGCCACTGGCCGGGTCAATGTATTTAGGGGCAACGGGTACGCCTTTGTCAGCTCTGGCGGGTCTTTTCGCAGATTTTGCTTTTCTACCACCCAAACCTAAATCATTTGCACCCAAGTCGTGGAGCTTTATTAGCTCTTTTATCGACGTAATAGCTTGGCTACGTTCTTGGCTTTTTTGCTGTTTTAGTTTTTCGCGTAACTCAGCGACTTTTGCCTCGGCCTGCGCGATTTCTTGTTGTAATGCTTGCATGGTACTTTTGGGTTGAGGTTAATATAAGTTTGCAATATACACTGCGTCAAACGTAATCGCAAATAGTTGTAATAAATTTTTTAGCGTCCACCACTTTCCTGCAACTACACCGCTAGAAGCCTTGCGTTCATGGGCAATTCAAAAGCGCTAGCCATCTACGAATAGTCGTCAATCAAATTCATACGAACAATCACTAAAACCTGATTGATGTACGAGCAAGTTGCCACGACTGGTAAGCCGCCTGACTTTTTCTTATGTGCACGAATTGCTTCTCTGTGCGTTTTTCATCCGTTTGAGTAATTAGTATGTCTTGGCAAGCCAATCTG
Source organism: Polaromonas sp. (assembly GCA_031431575.1). Classification (GTDB taxonomy): domain Bacteria; phylum Pseudomonadota; class Gammaproteobacteria; order Burkholderiales; family Burkholderiaceae_C; genus Polaromonas. Next base: position 3,060 of record JANPDQ010000463.1, on the reverse strand, counting down.
GATTTAGATTACCGCTGTGAAGATGGCCGAACCGTTGCCAGGCACTCCCACATCGGGCCGCTGCGTATTTTGCAGAGCTTGTACCCCGAGGGTGAATCGGTGTGCCACAACGTGCTGGTACACCCGCCGGGCGGGTTGGTCGGCGGCGATACGCTGGAATTAAACGTGACTTTTGCAGCGGGCTCGCACGGCCTCATCACGACACCGGGCGCAACCCGCTTTTACCGCTCGGATGGCCCATTGGCACTGCAGCGCACCCGCCTTCGCTTGGCCGAAAACTCCCGCTGCGAATGGCTGCCGCTGGAGGCTATTTGCTACAGCGGTTGCCTGGCTGAAAACCGCCTCAGTATGGAATTGGCGAGCGGAGCAGAGCTGATTGGCTGGGACGTGACAGCGCTGGGGCTGCCAGCTGCTAGCAAACCATTTGACACAGGCTGCTTTAGCCAGCACATCGAAGTGCCCGGCGTTTGGCTGGAGCGAGCACGCATCAAGGCAGTCGACGCGCTGCTGCTCAATAGCCAGTTGGGCTTGGCTGGTAACTGCTGCCTGGCTACGTTGTTTTTTGTCTCTGGCAGTGCGCTCAAACGCAGCCAGATTCAAAGCGCACTTGACGCGGCACGATCCGTGATTGAAGCCCACCCGTTATGCGCCAGCGCGGGTGCTACCAGCCCCGATGCAAAGGTAGTTGTGGTGCGTGCTCTTGCACCCGTCGTAGAGCCAGCCATGGATTTAATGCGGCAAGTACGCGCGGCATGGCGCCAGCATTTTTGGGGGTTAAATGCAGACGCTCCTCGCGTCTGGTCTACGTAGCGATCTTTATGCGGCTTTATGATGAAAGCTGAATCCAGAGTAAGTCAGCACAGAAAGACACCATGTCAGCAGCACAGCAATACGCCAGCAAACACATGTCGGCACATGACGCGGTAAAACTCGTTAAAAACGGCGATTACATTGTGGTGCCAAGCGGGGTCGGCGAGCCGCCTGCGCTGCTCACTGCGCTGTCTGAGCAGCGGCATGAATTTACCGACGTCAAGGTCTCGCAAATTCTGGCGATGCGCAAATACGCTTACCTCGACCCGCAAACTGTGGCCAACGTACGCAACGTGGCGTATTTTTTTGGCTCAGCCACGCGCTTGGGTGGCAAAGAAGGCTGGGTTGATTTCGTGCCGAGTTATTTTTCTGAAATGCCCATCCAGATTGAACGCGGGCAAATCCCGGCGGACGTAGTGTTTTCAATGGCGTCACCGATGGACGCGCATGGCTACTTCTCACTCAGCCTGGGTGCTGACTACACGATGGCAGCAGTAGCCAAGGCGCGCGCCGTGGTGTTGGAAGTCAACCCGAACGTACCGTTTGCGTACGGAAATTGCCATGTGCACATATCGCAGGTTGCGGCTCTGGTCGAAAGCACAGACCCCGTGATGGAAGTTGGCCTGCCAAAAATTGGCCCGGTGCAAATTGCGATTGGCAAATACGTTGCCGACATGATTGACGACGGCTCCACCCTGCAAATTGGCTACGGCGGCATACCTGACGCGGTGGTGATGCAGCTGACCGGCAAGCACGACCTGGGTATTCACACCGAGATGATTGGCGACGGGATCATGACGCTGATTGAAAGCGGCGCAGTCACCAACCAGCGTAAAAACTATTTGCCCGGCAAATGCATTGCAACCTTCGCGCTCGGCTCAGCCAAACTCTACCGCTACCTCGACCGTAACCCGGGCGTTGAGATTCACCCGGTCGATTTCACCAACGACCCCTACCTTGCCAGCCGCAACGACAACCTGCACGCCATCAACGCGACGCTGCAAATTGATTTGCTGGGCCAGTGCGGCTCAGAAAGTTTGGGGCAAACGCCGTACTCTGGAACAGGTGGGCAAGCCGATTTCGTGCGCGCAGCCAACCGCTCACGCGGTGGCAAAGCCTTTATTGTTTTGCCGTCCACTGCCAAAGACGACACCATTTCACGCATCGTGCCGGTGCTTAGCCCCGGAACGCACGTGACCACCAGCAAAAACGACATCAACTACGTTGTGACTGAGTTTGGTGTGGCGCAGTTGCGCGGCAAATCAGCCGGCCAACGGGCGCGCGAGCTGATTGGCATTGCGCACCCCAACTTCAGAGCCGAGCTGACCGCAGCGGTTGGCAAATTGGGGCTTTGAAGGCTATTTTCAAGAACTTTAGGCCTGTAGCGCAGCAAATACGGGCGTAAATAGCTATTCTATTCATAGCAAAATAGCTCTGTCTAGTGGGGGCAGTAGCATGCAATCGCTCACGTCCTACACGATGGCAAGCACCTCAAAACGCATCGAACGGGCCATTGCCTTGCACAGCTATTGCGCTACTCTTCCTAAGCTACTTGGGTGCGTCAGCAGCAATGTTGACCCATGCAAACTTGAACAACCCCGACTTTGGGAGAGTAAAAATGATCAAATTTAAAACTACTAAACACACGCACGGGCACATAGCCAAGTCTGCTGCGCTCTTTTTCGCCACGGCGGTACTCGCTGTGTCTGCCATTGCCCAAATCGCGTCTGGCACTACGGGCATTGATGCCACTGGCAATGCCGCTAGCGAAATGGCCGCCTGCAAAAACGGATCCTCTCAACAGAGTAGGGATACCTGCATGACAGAAGTGCGCAATGCCAACGCTGCCAAACGCGCGGGGAAAATAGACAACGCCGGCGGGCAATTCAAAGCCAACGCCTTGGCGCGGTGCAACGCCTTCAAAGGTGAAGACAAGGTGGCTTGCGAGGGGCGCGTAGCGGGCATGGGCAACCCTAAAGGCAGCGTAGCGGGCGGCGGAGTCATTACAGAAATTGAAAGTGTCGTTATTCCAGCTACACCGCAGACGATCAATGTTCAGCCACAGACCAACTCCGACACGATTATTTTGATTCCAGCGGCCAAGTAAGCCGCTTGGAACCACGTTTAACCACTTACTGAAAGAACTCCATGAACACCATTATTTATATTGTCGGGCTAGTCGTAGTGATTGGGTTGGTTTTAGGCTTCTTTGGTCTTCGCTAAAACCGCACTTGGCACGGAACGAGTCGC
>JANPDQ010000462.1:0-2282 GCA_031431575.1 Polaromonas sp. | reverse complement strand
GCGAGCGTCCATCCAGCCAAATAAAGGCTGGTGGGCCAACCTGAATTTATGGCGCGGCTTGGCCAGTTTGGGTACCGGTGCGGCGGTGGCGGCAGTGCTGGTCAGCGCCAACCTGAACACCATCAACACCAAACTGGGCGGGGAAGTACAGGCACTGGGTGGACAGGTGCAAACACTCAATGCGAAGCTAGCCGCCACGCCAGAAATTCAATACGTGGCGGTGCTGGCTGACGACAAAGCCGCAGCGTCGATGCTGGTAACGTTTGACCCCAAAAGCAACCGCCTGACGCTCAAACGCGTGGGAGGGTTTCAAGAGGGCGCTGACCAGTCACTGCAGCTCTGGGCGCTGCCGCAGGCCGGTGGTCCCAAGTCGCTTGGCGTGCTGGGCGGGGACGCGGTCATCAAGCTGACTGCGGCTGGCAATGACGTCAATGTACCGACGCTGGCGATTAGCTTGGAGCCAAAAGGCGGTGTGCCCTCAAGTGGCGGGCCTACCGGGCCGGTGCTATTCAAGGGCGCGATGATTCAAACCGCGTTGTAGGCTTTCGCTGAATCACAACAGCCCGCGTCAGCGTGACGCGGGTCGCAGCGCGTATAGTGATTGACTTGACGGCGATTTACTCTTGTTTTTATGCATTTTCGGGGTCTAGCGCACATTTCACGGGCGCAAGCAGCTCCTAAATTAATAGCGTATTAAGAGTAACGTCGTTCCCAGCTAGTCACCACCGCCCTCGGAGATTCTTATGAACACCGCCACAGCCACCGCCCCAAAAGCCGCAGCAATCTCCGCTGCGTCCGTTCCCACCGTCAAGCTGCTGATTGGCGGCAAATTCATCGACTCCAAAACCACCGAGTGGCGCGACATCATCAACCCGGCTACGCAGCAAGTGCTGGCCCGCGTGCCGATGGCCACTGCGGCTGAAGTAGATGCAGCCGTGGCTGCGGGCAAAGAAGCTTTTAAAACCTGGCGCCACGCACCGATTGGCGTGCGCGCCCGTATCTTTTTGAAATACCAGCAGCTGATTCGTGAAAACATGAAAGAAGTCGCCGCTATCCTCACGGCCGAGCAAGGCAAAACGCTGCCCGACGCAGAAGGCGATATTTTTCGCGGCCTGGAAGTCGTTGAGCAAGCCGCCAACATCGGCAGCCTGCAAATGGGCGAGCTGGCCAACAACGTGGCCACGGGCGTTGATACCTACACCGTGCAGCAGCCGCTGGGCGTGTGCGCGGGCATCACGCCGTTCAACTTCCCGGCGATGATCCCGCTGTGGATGTTCCCGATGGCGATTGCCTGTGGCAACACCTTTGTGCTCAAGCCGTCCGAGCAGGACCCGATGAGCACCATGCGCCTGGTTGAATTGGCGATCGAGGCGGGCATACCGCCCGGTGTGTTGAACGTGGTGCACGGCGGCGAGCATGTCGTCAACGCCATTTGCGACCACGCAGACATCAAGGCCGTATCGTTTGTCGGCTCTACGAAAGTGGGCACGCATGTCTACCACCGCTCGTCCGCCTCAGGCAAGCGCGTGCAATGCATGATGGGCGCTAAAAACCACGCCATTATTTTGCCAGACGCCAACAAAGAACAAACGCTGAACGCACTAGTGGGCGCAGGTTTCGGCGCGGCAGGTCAACGCTGCATGGCGGTGTCGGTTGCGGTGATGGTGGGCGCTGCGAATGACTGGATTCCCGAGCTGGCCGAGCGCGCCAAAACCTTGAAAATGGGCGACGGATCAACGGCTGGTGTGGACATTGGCCCGGTGATCTCATGCCACGCCAAAGACCGCGTTGAGAGCCTGATTGCAAAAGGGGTAGCCGAAGGCGCCACGCTGGTGCTTGATGGTCGCAATCCAGCGTTGCCGTCTGGTCTGGAGGCCGGGAATTTTGTCGGCCCAACGATTTTCTCCGGCGTCAAACCCGGCATGCACGTGTACGACCAAGAAATCTTTGGCCCAGTGCTGTGCATTGCGCACGCTGAAAGCCTCGACGAAGCGATTGCCATGATCAACGCCAACCCGAACGGCAACGGCACCGCGCTGTTTACGCAGTCGGGTGCAGCCGCACGCAAATTTCAAGAAGAAATTGATGTGGGCCAGGTTGGTATCAATGTGCCAATTCCGGTGCCAGTGCCGCTGTTTTCATTCACCGGCTCACGCGCGTCCAAGCTGGGCGATTTGGGCCCGTACGGCAAGCAGGTAATTTTGTTTTACACACAAACCAAAACCATTACCGAGCGCTGGTTTGACGACTCCAGCGTAGCGGGGCCGGTCAACACGACTATC
>JANPDQ010000461.1:0-2694 GCA_031431575.1 Polaromonas sp. | reverse complement strand
GGCGTGCTGGGCGGGGCGACTCTGGCTATGCGCTTGCCATGGTTTGTGCGATTGTTGGGTCTGCCACTGCTACTGCCGGTGCTGCTGTGGCAACCCGTGCTGCCTGCGCCTGGGCAATTCGAAATTCTGGCGGCCGATATTGGCCAGGGCAACGCGGTGCTGGTGCGCACTGCCCACCACAGCCTGGTCTACGACACCGGCCCCAAGTTTTCGCGTGAAAGCGATGCGGGAAACCGCGTTTTGGTCCCGTTGCTGCGCGCGCTGGCTTCCGACGTGGATGTGCTGATGCTCAGCCACCGGGACGCCGATCACATTGGCGGCGCACCGGCCGTGCTGGCCATGCAGCCACGCGCAAGGCTGGTTTCATCGATTGAAGACGGTCATGAGCTGCAAGCCGTTCGCAAGTCTGAGCGCTGCGTGGCTGGGCAAGCCTGGCGCTGGGACGGGGTTGACTTTGAAGTTTTGCACCCCCTGGCACTTGACTATGCCGCACCCACCAAGTCCAATGCCATGAGCTGCGTGCTGCGCATCAGCAACGGGGCGCAAACTGCGTTGCTGGCGGGCGACCTGGAGGCTGCGCAAGAGCTACGTCTGGTAGCCGATGCAACGATGGTTCAAAAACTAAAGGCCGATGTGCTGCTTATGCCGCACCACGGCAGCAAAACCTCGTCAACCGGCCCATTTCTGGATGCCGTACAACCACGGTTTGCCATTGCCCAGGCGGGCTATAAAAACCGCTTTAACCATCCGGTGGACTTGGTGCTGGCACGGTATCGGGAGCGAAACGTTGCCGTGGTGCAGTCGCCAAGTTGCGGCGCTGCAACTTTTACTTCGCAAGACGCTGGTCGCGTGGTGTGCCAGCGTGAAGTCGGCGGGCGCTATTGGCACCACCGCGCCGAATAAATGCGCTGACCGGCCTATGGATGGGCGCATTACTTGCTAAGCTCTAGCCACAGCAGGTTAGGCCTGAGATCACAAGGCCAGACGTACCGAGACAGCAGACGGAGATAAATGCGCATGACACCGATGTTTGACGAGATGAACGCCAGCCCCACTTTGGTGCGGGAGCATTACCAAATTTACCAGCGTTGGCTGGCCCGTCAGCCGCTGGCCAGCATGCAGGCCCGCCGCGTTGAAGCGGAGATGATTTTCCGGCGGGTCGGCATTACCTTTGCGGTGTACGGCGAAAAAGACGAAGACGGCGCAGGCACCGAGCGCCTGATTCCGTTTGATTTGATTCCCCGCATCATCCCCGCGCACGAGTGGGCAACGATGGAAAAAGGTCTGGTGCAGCGCGTTACTGCGCTCAACCGATTTATTCACGACGTGTACCACGGGCAAGAAATCTTGAAAGCCGGGATTGTGCCGTCTGAACAAATTTTTCAAAATGCGCAGTACCGCCCCGAGATGATGAATGTCGATGTGCCGGGCAACATTTATTCGCACATCAGCGGCATAGATATCGTTCGCGCGCCAGACGAAAAAGGCAATGGCGAATACTACGTGCTGGAAGACAACCTGCGCGTGCCCAGCGGCGTGAGCTACATGCTCGAAGACCGCAAAATGATGATGCGGCTTTTTCCTGAGCTGTTCAGTGAAAACCGTGTTGCGCCAGTCGCGCACTACCCCGACTTGCTGCTGGAAACCCTGCGCGCATCGGCCCCTCCCGCCACAGCCGACCCCACCGTGGTGGTGCTAACGCCCGGCATGTACAACTCAGCGTATTTTGAGCACGCGTTTTTGGCGCAGCAAATGGGCATTGAGCTGGTTGAAGGCCAAGACCTGTTTGTTAAAGACAACTTTGTGTATATGCGCACCACGCGTGGCCCCAAACGCGTTGACGTGATTTACCGCCGGGTTGACGATGATTTTCTTGACCCGCTGGCGTTTAAACCCACGTCAACGCTGGGCTGTGCAGGCTTGCTTAATGTGTACCGCAGCGGCAACGTGGCGCTGTGCAACGCGATTGGCACGGGCGTGGCAGACGACAAGTCGATTTACCCGTACGTACCGAAAATGATCGAGTTTTACCTCGGTGAAAAACCAATTCTGAAAAACGTGCCTACCTACATGTGCCGCAACGCAGACGACTTGAAGTACACGCTGGCCAACCTGAAAGATTTGGTGGTCAAGGAAGTGCACGGCGCTGGCGGCTACGGCATGCTGGTCGGCCCTGCTTCTACCCAGCTTGAGATTGAAAACTTCCGCGCGGCGCTAATCGCCAACCCGGCAGGCTACATTGCGCAGCCCACGCTCAGTTTGTCTACCTGCCCCACCTACGTTGAAAGCGGCGTTGCACCGCGCCACATCGACTTGCGCCCATTTGTGTTGAGCGGCAAAGAAGTGCAAATGGTGCCGGGCGGCCTCACGCGCGTGGCACTCAAAGACGGCTCGCTCGTTGTCAACTCGTCACAAGGCGGCGGGACGAAGGACACGTGGATTCTGGAAGATGATTCGCCAGTGCAATCTCAATCGCAGTCGCAGACTCAAGGGAGCAAGTAAATGCTGTCAAGAACCGCTGATCATTTGTTCTGGATGTCACGCTATACGGAACGTGCCGGCGACATGCCGCAGGCATTCGCGGGGATGACTCATCAATTGCGCGAAGCGCTTGTGATGTCATCACCAAAACACGCAAAGCGCGACAGCGCTTTCGGTGTTTGAGGCTAAGGAGAAACCAATGTTGTCAAGAAC
>JANPDQ010000460.1:0-6033 GCA_031431575.1 Polaromonas sp. | reverse complement strand
GTGTCGCCCGCATGCGCTTTGTCGGTCACGTCAATTAGCCGCAATATCTCAGGCGCGGCAATTGGGGCTGCGGGCTTGGTGGGCGTTATGCCCAGCAAACCCAGTGTTTGCAAAATAGCATGCCGTGCCACGGCAATGCCTGCAGGGTCGTCGTGCTGGCCGCATTCCAGCGTAACTGCATAGCCACCACGAGAGCGCATGTATTCAGTGGTGCCCACGCCGTAGTTGGGGTTGGTGACCAGCGTTTGTGAGCGCGTGTTGGCCGCCTCCGCATTCGCAGCGCGGCGCTGCACGCCACGTGCATACGTGTCCAGCCAGCCCTCGACGATGCGCGGCGCGCCCGTGTGCAGCGCCAGTTGCATTTCCTCGGCCGCCAGAGCAAACGGCTCTAGCGTGCCAGTATTGTTCTGTGGGCCAATCATCACAAACGGCGCACCACCGGTGTGAAACGAATGCAAGTCCAGCAGCACGTCATGCGCATCCAGCAGCGGGCAAAGCACGTTGGCAATGCGGTCTTCAAAGTCTTGCGGAATCGCGCTGGGCGCCATGTTGCGGTTTAAATTGCGGTCGCCAAAGCGCCGCTTGAGCTGGTGCGCCAGCGGGTTGGTGATTGGTACAAAAGTCACTGAGCCGCGTTCAATCGACAAGCTGCCGTTGTCAATGTTTTGCAGCAATTGCATGATGGCCTGGCTACCGCAAATCTCATTGCCATGCACAGCGCCCAATACCAGCAGGGCCGGGCCGGGTGCCAGGCCGTGGAAAGTGTGGGTGCGCAGGTGGGTGGGGAGGTGCTGCATATCGGTCATGGATTGTTTATACCGCAGAGCTTGCCCCACACCAGGCACTGCGTTGAAATTACGTGACGCGCTATCTATAAACCGTACCGTTCACATGTCAAAAAAGCCCTTCAACAAGTGCAATGCTGGCACGGGCTGAGAGCTGCACGGCACGATTGGTCACGGAGCAGGTTATTTTTCATCACCAGCAACGCAACCCGCGAGCCCTTTCTGAAAAATATCTTGGGGCAAGTTTCGCCCAATAAACACCATTTTTGAGCTGCGCGCCTCACCTGCTTTCCACTTGCCACCGCGGTCGCCGCCCATCAGCATGTGCACTCCCTGGAACACGACGCGTTCGTCCTCGCCCGCAATGTTCAATATGCCTTTGTAGCGCATCATTTTTGTGCCGTAGACCTGAATCATTGCGTCCAGGAAGTCTTCAACGCGCTCAAGTTGCAGGGGTTTGTCTTCTCTGAAAACAAACGAGGTCACATCGTCATCGTGTTCATGGTCAACGTCGGTCAAAAACTGCGGTTCAATTTCTAAAATGGCATTGATATTGAAGCCGCGAATATCCATCAAGTCGTCGATAGCTGCTACGCCGTGGCGTGATTCAGCAATTTTTGCGCGTGGATTGATACGTGCCAAGCGCTGGCGTAGCGCCGAAAGCGCGTTTGCATCGACCAAATCGGTTTTGCTGATTAGCACCCTGTCAGCAAAGCCAACTTGTTCCTGCGCTTCGTGGTGTTCATCCAGTTGCTGCGGGGCGTGTACTGCATCTACCAGCGTGACGATGGCGTCCAGCAGGTAGTACATCTGGATGTCTTCATCGACAAAAAATGTTTGAGCCACCGGGGCTGGGTCGGCTAGACCAGTGGTTTCAATCACCACATGGTCAAAGTGCAAAATACCGGCTTTTTTCTTGACGGCCAGCTCACCCAATATGCGAACCAAATCTCCGCGTACGGTGCAACAAATGCAGCCGTTGTTCATCTCGATGATTTGTTCGTCACGGTCTTGCACCAGCAACTCGTTGTCAATGCCGGCTTCGCCAAATTCGTTTTCAATCACAGCGATTTTGTGGCCGTGGTCGGCCTTCAAAATATGGTTCAACAGCGTGGTTTTACCGCTGCCTAAAAAGCCGGTGAGGATGGTGACGGGGATCAGGCTCATGCTGGCTCCTCTTGAAGAACAGGCGTTGCAGCCCAGTCCGGAAACGGGTCTGGCAACTGGCGCCAGCCTTTCATGCCTTTGCGGGTTTCGGTAAATGTGAGGTGACAGGCTTTCCATGCAGCTTCGATCAGCGCCCGGTCCATTTTTTGGCCAATAAAAACGACTTCATTCAATCGGTCGCCGTAGGGCTCGCGCCAACGCGCATCGATGGCGTCACGTTGCGGGTCGCCCTTTGGTGGCCAGCGGCTTTTGTCGCTCTGGTGTGCCCACCAGCGGCCAACCGGCTCATGCGTGGCCGTGTTGCCCGCGCGCGAGTAAGACAGCACCCATTCGGGCTTGCTGGCCAGCCACACATAGCCCTTGGCGCGCAGCAAGCCGGGCAAGGGTAGTTCCATAAACTCTGAAAAGCGTTTTGGGTGCAGCGGGTCGTGGCTGCGCAGCACAAAGCTGCTTATGCCGTAAGCCTCGGTCTCGGGCGTGTGTTTACCTTCCAGCTCGCGTGCCCAGCCGGGCATGGCGCTGGCTTTTTCCATGTCGAACTTGCCGGTGGCCAGAACTTTTTTGAGTGGCACTTTGCCGTGGTCGGCGTACACAATTTCAGCGGTTGGGTTCAGCGCCTTGATGACGCCAGTGACTTCATCGCGCCGCGCTGCATCCACCCTGTCAATTTTGTTGACGACCACCACATCGGCAAACTCGATTTGCTCCATCAGCAGCGCAGCCAGCGTGCGGTTGTCTTCGTCCCCCGCGACCTGGCCACGGTGCGCCAACAAGTCTTTGCTGGTGTAGTCATTGAGCAAACTGTAGGCATCGACTACCGTGACCATGGTGTCGATAACGGCAACGTCGTTCAGGCTGTTGCCTTCTTCATCGGTAAAGTCAAAAGTTGCCGCTACCGGCAGCGGCTCGCCAATGCCGGTTGACTCGATCAGCAGGCAGTCAAAACGACCTTCGGCGGCCAGCTTGCGCACTTCCAGCAGCAGGTCTTCACGCAGCGTGCAGCAAATGCAGCCGTTGCTCATTTCGACCATTTTTTCTTCGGTTCGCGACAGCGCTGCGCCTGCATTGGTCGCACTTTTGTCAACCAGCGACGCGTCGATGTTGACTTCGCTCATGTCATTGACGATTACCGCCACCCGCAAGCCTTCTCGGTTGGCAAGGATGTGGTTTAGCAGTGTGGTTTTACCCGCACCCAAAAAGCCAGACAAAACGGTGACGGGAAGGCGGAGTTGGTTCATGCTGTTCGATAGTTAATGCAATTGAGTTGCAATGCTATACGAATATGTCTTTTAATGCAATTAAGTTGCATTAAATTTCGTCCGAAACAGCTAAATTTGCCGCTTGGCAAAACGGGGTAAAAGCGCGGCGCTTCAACCGTGGAAAGGTGCCAAAGGCGGGCAGTTTTATCAGTATTTAATGCAAATATGGCCTGCAGAGCAACTAATACGGGCGCAAGAAGCTATAAAAATAATAGCTATTGTGGTTGTCGATTGTTAAGCGACCTCGCCAGCTCAGTTCTGCTTCATGCCTGCTACAAGCTGAGCCACGTTGTGGCGCACCATCTTGAGGTAGGTATCAGCCGGGCCGCCGGCTTTTGACAGCGCATCGACGTAAAGGGACGGCCCAACAGTTACGCCCGCGTCTTTGCTGAGTTGCGACAGCAATTTTGGGCTGCTCATGTTTTCCACGAAGACAGCCTTGATTTTTTCCTTTTGAATCTGCCTGATCAACTTTGCAACGTCTTTTGCGCTGGGTTCAGCATCGGTCGACATGCCTTGTGGGGCCAGAAACCGGATGCCATAACGCGCCCCAAAATAGCCAAAGGCGTCGTGTGACGTAATCACCTTGCGCTTGTCTGCAGCAATGGCGGCAAAAGCAGTTTTCGCATCTGCATCCAGCATGTCAAGCTGTTTGACATAAGCGTCGCTGTTAGCTTGGTACACAGTGCTGCCAGATGGGTCAATTTTGCTCAGGGCTGTAGCGATGTTTCGCACATAGGCTGCGATATTTTTCGGGTCTTGCCAGGCGTGCGGATCGGTCTCGGGCTTGCCTTTTTCATCTGCCATGGTGCGGGCCTGTATGCCTTGGCTGGCCACCACGCTCTGGCCTTTGTAGCCTGCGGACTTCACCAGTTTTTGCGCCCACGGCTCAAAGCCCAGGCCATTGGTTACCAGCAGTTTGGTTTGCAGCAGGTTTTTGGCATCTGCCGCTTTGGGTTCAAACACGTGCGCGTCCTCGTCTGGCCCGACGAGCGTGGTTACCGCAACGCGGTCGCCGCCGACCACCTGCACCAGGTCAGCAAGAATGCTAAAACTTGCCATGACGGGAAGTTTGTCGGCCGCCAATGCTGCGGTGGCGCAAGCGCTCAAAGCAACTGCCAACAGTGAAGTGAAAAATTTTTGCAGCGGGGTTTTCATGACGCGGGGCCTTGGTTAGAGATTTGAAAAAAGATTTGAAAAGAAGAGTTGCGAAACGTCACGCAACACGATGGGCGCGGGCGAACAGGCGCGGCAACCACCCGTTGGGTGAAATGAGCAGCGAGACAAAATACAGCCCACCGGCGCAGCCAATGATGGTGGCACCCGACGGTGTGCCCAAGTGGTATGACAGAAGTAGCCCGGTATAGCCAGACAGCATGGCCTGCGCGCTGGCGTTTACCAGCTGGGCGGGCAGGGTGTCGTGCCAGAGCCTGCTTGATACGGCCGGCAGCATCATCAGCCCGACCGCCATCAGCGTGCCAAGAGTTTGAAACCCGGCCACCAAATTAACCACCACCAGCATCAAAAAGCCTTGCTGCCACATCCAGTTGTGGCTGCTGCGCGCCCCCCTGTGGCCAGCGGCGCTTAAAAAGACCGGGTCAAAACTGTCCAGCACCAGCCCACGGTAGGTTGCGGCCATAACCAACAGGCTGATGCTTGCCACCGCCGCGACCAGCAGCAGGCCGGGTGTGTCTACGCCTAATGCGCTGCCAAACAAAATGTGCAGCAAATCAAGTTGCGTGCCGTGGCTGGAAATCAACGTCACCCCGAGGGCCAGCGCTACCAGATAGGTGGCTGCCAGACTGGCGTCTTCCTTCAATGGGGTGGCGCGGCTAATCAGCCCGGCAATGCCCGCTACCAGCATGCCTGCGACCACACCGCCCAGCACCATGGCCGTGAGCGACAGGCCAAACAGCATGAAGCCAACCGCCACGCCCGGCAAGATGGCATGGCTAAGTGCGTCGCCGAACAGGCTCATGCGCCGCAGCGTCAGAAAAACGCCGAGCGGCGCAGCGCTGAGCGATAGCGCCAGCGTGGCCACCAGCGCGCGACGCATAAAGGCAAACTCTGCAAACGGTGCAAACAGCAGGCTCCATGCGCCGTCCCAAGCACTGTTCAACCCGCTACTAAAGAAGTATTCCATCAGGCGGTGAGCACTTGCGGCGGGTTGTGCGTTGCTGACCCCGTCTGACGCGCTGCCACCCCATCAATGTCGCAAAGCTCGGCGTCTTCGTCCCACGCTTCGGCCATGGCGCGGGCCGTTGCCAGGTTAGCCTCGGTCATCACCTGGGGCGTTGGCCCCCACGCTACCAGCTCGCGGGCCAGCAGCAGCGTTTGCGGAAAATGCTGCCGGACTTGCGCGTCGTTGTGCAACACGACCACTACGGTCTGCTTTTGCTGATGCCAGCGGGCAATGACGCCCAGCAGCGCTGCGGTGGTTTTGCTGTCGATGGCATTGAAGGGCTCGTCCAGCAAAATCAAATCAGCGTTTTGCACCAGCAGGCGCGCAAACAGCACCCTCTGCAGTTGCCCACTTGACAGTGAGCCGATGGGGCGCTGCTCAAACCCCTGCAAACCAACGTCATGCAAGGCCGCGTCTACGCTTTGAAGTTGCACTGCGCCCAGGCTTGCCCAAGCCCGCTTTGACGGCCAGAAGCCGAGTGAGATGCAATCGCGCACGCCAATCGGAAAGTGGCGGTCAATTTCTGCAAGCTGGGGCAGATAAGCAATGCGCCCGGCGTGCGCTGATACGGACAGTTTGCCGCCCGCCAACGGCAGCAAGCCCAAGATACTTTTGAGCAGTGTGCTTTTGCCCGAGCCGT